>DEHG01000143.1 GCA_002351795.1 Ruminococcaceae bacterium UBA2806
GCATCCTTTGTAGCCTGACGCTGAGCATCTGTAAAATATGCGGGAACTGTGATAACTGCCTGTGTTACTGTTTCGCCAAGATAGGATTCAGCATCCTTCTTGAGCTTTGTAAGGATCATAGCAGAGATCTCCTGGGGAGTATACTGCTTGCCGTTGACCTTTACTTTATAAGCGGAACCCATTTCTCTTTTGATGGAAGAGATAGTATTGTCGGGGTTAGAAACTGCCTGACGCTTAGCGACCTGACCTACAAGTCTTTCACCATTCTTTGCAAATGCAACAACAGAAGGAGTTGTTCTTGAGCCTTCCGCATTAGCTATTACTACCGGCTCGCCGCCTTCGATTACTGCTACACATGAGTTTGTTGTACCAAGATCGATACCAATTGTCTTTGCCATAATAATTTCCTCCAGATCTTTATTTTATTGATTTATTTTTTTATTAATAAGCCGGTATCCCGGCCTTATCAGCTGTTACTGAGCGACCGTGACCATCGCATGTCTGATGATCTTATCGCCTATCCTGTAGCCCTTCTGGTATACGGAAGCTATAAAATCTTCTTCAAGCTCGTCATCGTCAACTCTCTGGACTGCGTTATGGAGCTGGGGATCAAATTCCTCGCCTCTTTCACCGAATTCTTCAACATTCAGCTGTTTAAAGGCGTTATCCAGCTGTTTCTTTATCATTTCCAGTCCTTTTTTGAACTCATCGCTTGCATCTGCGCTGGATGCAACGGCAAGAGCAAAATTATCTGCGACAGGTAAAAACGCTTCTACCGTAGTAGCTACCGCATTATCAAAGGTAGCAAGCTTTTCTTTTTCTGTCCTTTTACGGAAGTTATCATACTCTGCTGCCATTCTCAGAAACTGATCCTTTTGAGTATCAAATTCATTTTTTAGTTTATCGTATTCTGCCTTTGTCACGGTTTCTTCTTTCTTTTCATTTACGGCAGCAGTGCTATCGGCTTTGGCAGCCGACTTTGCCGTTTTTTTCCTTGCCAAGACACATTCTCCTTTCTTGCATCGAAATGCGTATCAGTCGATCTCCAGAAATTCTCTGAGCAGCCGTCCGACAGCCAGTGCGGTATATTCCATTGCTGCGCTTACCTTTGAATAATCCATTCTTATCGGTCCTATCACAGCAAGCGTACCTGTACAATCATCTGTTGCAGCATATCTTGATACAACAATACTCAGACTTTGCAGCGCAGGATCGTTCATTTCGCTGCCGATAAGAACGCTTGCCTTTGTTTCCGCAGACTTCATGAGTCTTTGCAGCTCTGATGAATGTCCCAACAGCTCCATTACCCTTTTGCCGTCAGAAGACGACAGGCTCGGGATAAGGAAGAGATTGGACTGACCTTTGATAAATACACCTGTTGAAGCAGCCTGTTTTACCGTATCAGATACTGCAAGCAGTACATTTGACATCAGCATTGACATATCGCCGAGGGAAACAGCGGCGCTTTGCATAAAAGCGGGCGTCACTCCCGATACCTCCATGCCGGCAAAACGCTCGTTCATCATCTTATCGAACATTTCGATAAGCTCCGGAGTTATAACATAATCGCATCGGAACAATCCTGTTTTCACCGACCCTGTAGAAGTTATCAGCACTATCATTGCCGTATATCTTCCTGTCTGAACAAAACGTATTCTCCTTATCACAGCGTATTCACCCGAGGGCGCTGCGGATACGGCTGCATATTTCGTCATCTCAGACAGCAGCACAGCGGCGCTTTCAAGAATATGTTCAGGTGCATCCGAGCTCATATATAAGGTATCGCCTATCCGGGTCTTTTCATACTTTGTCAGCGGAGAACTTTTCATAAGCTTATCTACATATATTCTGTATCCAAGCTCGGTAGGTATCCTCCCTGAAGAAGTGTGGGTCTGTTCCAGAAGTCCGATCGAGGCAAGCTCCGCCATATCATTCCTTACAGTCGCACTGGAAACATTAAGATCCATATTTTCGCATAATGTTTTAGATCCGACCGGTTCGCCGGTTTTGATATAGACTTCAACTACCGCTTCAAGGATCTTCATTTTTCTTTGAGTCGGTTCCATTTAAGCCACCTCTCCGTTAGCACTCTCAATGCCCGAGTGCTAATCTATTAATAGAGTACCACCTTTTTTCAGAAATGTCAACACCATTTCGATTAAAATTTTGTTACAATTACTTATTTTGATGAAATTTTTCTGCAGAAGCAGCATATCAAATATCCGACCGTGTATTTTTTATAGTATAGAAAATAATAATAATAGAATTGCTTTATTATATTTTACTCGTACTTAGCAGATAATATGCATAAGTGCTAATCGGGATAAAACAAAATGAGCTGCTGCACATTACCTGTGCGGCAGCTCTGATATATCGCTATTCTTTATTTTTCTTTTCGCTTTCTTTTTTGCGTTTTCCGATTGTAAGTACGATCATTAGCATCATTGCAACAGCAACAACAATTATTGCCACAATTGCAATAGTATCACCAGTCTGAACAAAATCAATAATATTGTTGCTGCCGGGATTTCTTTGCGGAGGAGAAACGCTTGGATTACCTGAAGGCGGACCTGACGGCTCACTTGTAACAGGCCCGGACACCTTGCTTGTTGTATCGGGTTCGCTGTCATCGCTTGTATCAGGTATGGAAGGCTTATCGGGATCACTGACTTCGCTGGGCTCATCTTCACTTGTTCTTTCTTTTGTATCCTCAACTATAGCAGTGAATATCCATTTAAATGTAGTTTCGCCTTCTATATGATCCTTACCGCTTTTTTCACGGACAATACTGACGCCGCTTTTGTCAACTATTCTTGCTCCGTTATCTATTTGCCCGCCGTGGTTGGCAGGAACCCACTTAACATCGACCCTGAGTACACGACTGTCACCTGGTTCATACAATCCAAGTATGAGCGGCTCATCTGTCATATCAGGAGTACCTTCACCGGTTATTTTTCCATAATATATCATTTTATCATTAAGATAAATATTGCATTTACATTCTTCTTCTAAGTTGATCTCTCCGGTCTGGGTAAGGGGCTGGGCATTAAAATAGATACGATAGCTTGCATCCTCACGAAGATTCATGATCTGGATGTGCTTGGTATATACCTCGCCTGCATTCATGTTTTCGACTTCAAAAAAATATTCACCGTTCTCACTTACAGATTTTCCCCTGTCATCAAGCACGACAAGCTTTTCAGGAAGACCTTTTACTGAGCCGACTTTAAGCTTTGCGGCAAAAGCAGTAATACTAATATTGAGAATCAGTGTTGCCGCCAGTAAAACAGGAATGATCTTAAATATTCTTTTGTTCATTGGCAACACCTCCTTAATGTAATAATTCTACAAAGCATAGTAATAATCATACTAGCCCTTATAATAATTATACACTAAAGAAATAAAAAATCAAGAGTTTTTAGTTAAAAAAGATAAAATAATAAATAAATAGTTTAAAAAACACTATCAAAATCAAACAAAAGCAAGCATTCCTCAACATAGTGCTGTCAAATTTCGAGCAACTGCTATCATCAGGCATCAAATACTCAGCCTCTGTCTTATCCCAGCCGTCAAGCCCTTTCCTCCATCTATTTTCATAGACTTCTCAGGTACTACGGCTTGAGCTGACTTCTGCACGTTCAATCATACCTTGCAATATGGGTTACTAAGGAACAAAATAATCTATTGTTCTGCATAGCGTACCGTGCAGACCTCCCCGGTTAAGGTGCGTAATCTTTCCCTCCATCCATCTGCCACATTTACTCAGTATACCTTCGGATAGCTATTGGGCTTCAGTTTGTGTGGCAACCTTACCCGATATACCAAGCCTTATATGTGATTTCTGTTCGTCAGACCAGAGGTTTGCCATCCGGCTTCCTTCAGATTCCACCTCACGATGGACACCCTTGCCTTTGGCTGTAAGTTTCCCACTATCAGGGCACTTTACGGACTTTCACCGATTAGACTACGCCCATGCCGGGCGAA
>DEHG01000049.1:0-9871 GCA_002351795.1 Ruminococcaceae bacterium UBA2806
GTATTGCAATAATATACAAAAATTTTTTTTTCTAAATTGTAATATTATTTAAAATAAGGATTTAAAAACAAAAATTTATATGTTATAATTATTATATAGAAGTATATACATTTTCAGAACAGCAACTGCAGGAAATTAAAAAAACAGGAGGGCCTACATGAATTTGAAAGTTTGCAAAGTTATTTTTGCAGCTGCAGCAGCGTCAATTATTGCGCTTTCTGCAGGTATTTGTGCAAATGCAGCAACACCAACAAAAAACGTACAGACAAGTATACAGACAATTGTTCAGGAACCATTAGAAATTAAAGCTGCTTTATCATCATCGGATATTTATGAGGGTGACGATATTACGGTAACAGCAGCAGTATCGGGCGGTAGCGGAAATTACAGTTATCTTTTTGAATGTATCAATACAGATACAGATCAGAATGTTTTTTCAGAGGAATCAACAGCTCCGGATTACACCTTTAATCTGAGCCAGCCGGGAAATTACAAAATTATAGTTACAGTATCTGATGATAGCGGACTTAACACAAGTACTGAAAGTGATCTGAATGTTCAGCAGATACTACCGCTTGAGGATGACGGAACAGACCTGAGCAGGAAAAGAGTACTCCCCGGCAGATATATCAATGCTGTTGCAAAGTTTACCGGCGGCGTAAAACCGTATCAGTACAAATATATCTTATCAAACCTTAGTATGAATAAGGTCATATGTCAGTCTGATTATTCGGACAATCCGATAATCCGCATACAGATACCTGACGGCGCACCTTCTTTTTACAGAGTATATGTAATAGCGAAGGATCGCACAGGCAAAACAAAATCCACCTATGCAGATATCTATTCATATAATAAATCATCAGAGGCAATTTCGCTTGAAAAAAGCACGATCAGTCTTACGGAAGTAGGACGCAATGGTTATGTACAGGTCAATTCAATAGCCCAGGGCGGTACAGCACCGTATAAATACCTTTATTCATATAAGAGTGAAACAGGAAGATGGAAATTCCCTGAAGCTAATTATGTATATTCATCAACATCCTTTATCAGAATGCCTGATGAGATCGGAAAATATACCGTAAGAGTCGGCGTGAAGGATATGGATGGTAATTATACTGAGAAAACCTTCCCCGTTGAAGTGAAGGAACTTGATGTTTCCAAGTCAACAATAAGCAGTTTAAAAACTTATATTGGCGAAGGTGTTACAGTAAAGGGTGTTTCCCGCTTTTCTGACGGCTCTGTACAGTATCGTTTCTCATATCGTGAACAGAATAAGGAATGGATATATACTACTTCTTATTCTTATACTCAAAATCATACTTTCAGTTTTAATAAGGCCGGCATATACACAGTTCGTGTCAGCGCAAAGGATAAGTCAGGAAAAGGTACATATAGGGAAAAACAGTTCACAATCAACGTTCTGGAAATGAGCGTTTCAAATTCGAGCGTTAATAAAACAACCGTTAAGACTGATGAAAAGATCATACTTACATCAAGAGTATATAATAACAACGGTAATGTAAAATATCATTATTCTTACCATGCACAGGGAAAGCCCTGGACATATATCGGTGATTACAAGACGGCAACTACCCAGCAGTTCAGCTTTGCATCTCCCGGAATATATTATATACGAGTAGGCGCAAAGGATAAGAACGGTACGGGTATTTATAAAGAAAAACAATTCAAGATCACGGTCACTGGTACAGCAATGTATGAGGATCAGAAAAAATTCCTCGATCAGGCAAGGACTTATATCGGTAAGGACGGCGCATATGTCTGCAAGACAAAGCTTGGCATGTCATGTGTTCTTGACTGGTGCTGTTTCTCGGTATCGGCAATAATGAAGGACTGCGGATTTATACCTCAGTATCAGCTTGATGTTTACGGCGTGGCTCCGTTCCCGGCAAGATATGGCGACGGAATAACAGGTACATGGTTTATTAAGGGAGAAAAGACGCCTCAGCCGGGAGATCTGATATTCTTTAAATCATCATCTTGTCCTATTGTTGATAAATACAGCTGTTCTCATATCGGTATAGTTGAATCTGTTGACGGTGACAAGATAACCACTCTTGAAGGAAATGTAGACGGCGGCTGGGACTGGGCTGAAACTTCAACCTATGCACGCAAAACACATTACATTTCAGATACATATGTTCACAGCTTCTTCCATATCAACTGGAAGAAATGATGAAAAGTTAAAATTATAATAAATTAAGGGCTGCCGCACCGCTCAAGTGTGACAGCCCTGATGTTTTAAAGAAAGCAGCCGGAATATACTTTGTATACTACAGCTGCTTTCTTGTATTATTTTAATTTCTCGATTTTTATACCGTATTCTTCCGGTATGCAATCCTTAGGGATACTGCTGTCCATATAGCGGCGGCAGACTTCCTCGTATATTACATATAATGTCTGTACGCCGTTTTCAAGGACGAAATAATGTGTGATATATGGAAACAAAAGGCAGAGAAGCAATACAAAAAGCAGAAATAACGGGATCATAGGCTGAAATATCATAACTAAAAGTACTGCAACCGTTACTATTGCAAACATGAATGTCACAATAAGATGAACCAGTCTTTCATGCTGCCAGAATTGTATTTCACGCAAAAGCTCCTGCTTGAATCCCTCTGGATCGGGCAGCTCCTTTGTATTTTCAAGAAAACTGCGAAGTTGTTTAATATAGGCTTTCAGTTTATTTCCCATAACATTTCACCTCGATCTCAGTTTATGAGATCTCCCGTTCCATAACATAATCTCTGCAAACAAAGCCGCCGCCGATATCGGTATCCTCGGAACGGATCTTTTTGAAGCCTAAATGTTCATATACGTTTATAGCAAAGCTGTTATTTCTTTCTACTTTAAGACGGAGCTTCTTTATGTGCGAAAAACCAAGCTCGGGTTTTTTGAAAATAGACTCAAGATGGGAAATAGTTTTTTTAGCAAGTCCCTGACGGCGATATTCTGCTTTGATATAAAGTCTTGCAAGATACAGATAATTACTCTGTACAAGTACGCACATATACCCTGCTAAATGATTATCTGCAAGTATCATATAATAAATATATCCGTCAGCGATCTGTTTTTTCAGCGCCTCTCTTGACTGATATTTTTTGAGCATATAATCTATCTGCTCTTTTGAAAAAATATCCTTATAATAATTATGCCAGACATTAAAGGCTGCTTCTTCTACCTCAATTATTTGTTTTTCTGTCGCTACAGGCATTACATCAAATCTCATGATAACCTCTCAATTGTGAAATATTCGGAATGGTCCGAAAAGGAATATTGCCGGCAATACAGATGAATACATATATCCCTGAATTGATTATTGAATTTCCGTCCGGTATACTATGTTTCCGGTTTTTTATCTGTTGTTTCTTTCGATCTTTCTTCTGTTGACTATGGTATCAACGTGCACATCCTCGGAATTTGTAATGGTGAGGGGTGCGTTTTTCTTATATGTGTAGGGTTCGCTCTGACCGTTTGTTTTATATCCGTGCCAGATCAGGAAAACAGTGATACCTGTTGCAAGTATGCTTACACCGACAGCAATTGCTATGGTTTTTCCTGTTATCTTAATATCGCCTTTGAGCAGAGTAAGCTCCTGTTCATCGGTCTGTACTGTCTGAGCGGATGTACTGTCGGTCTGAGCATCCGTCTGCGCTGCGGAAGCAGAAAGTGAGAATAAAGATAATGCAAGTACTGCCATAATAAGCATACTGAAGATAATACGCATATTTTTACTTTTCATCACATAATACCTCCCATAATCAGCATTATTATAAATACAACGACCAGCATTATTGCGGCAAATGTGCCAAGCTTTGCCCAGCTTACAGGAAGTTCGCCATAGGTCTTCCCTGTCTGTCCGTTCAATGCATACATATAATCCTTGTCCTTGTATTTGAATGTCATGAGCCATACGGGCATGAGAGCATATTCCCATGATTCGTCAAGTGTGCGAAGATGCATTTCGTCGATATTAACGGAATCATATCCTGAAATAGATTCACGGTATATCTTCTTTGCATAGCTTTTAAGCTCATTATCAACATCCTGCTGGGCTTCATTTCTTTCGAGATCACGCTTTTCAGCGAGGAAGCCTGACAGATAGGACATCGTAAAAGGTCTTGCCTCATCATCGTCAAACGGATTTACATATTTCAGCGCTTTCTTGTCATCAGCTGTCTTTAATGCGGAATGAGGAAAATGCTTGAAATCTATACTGCCCTCTCGGACTATCTTATATATTTTCTTTTCCTCATATTCATAATCGCCTTCACGCCATGTTCTGCGATTTTCAGCTGTTGCATGAACTCCGCCTTCCTTTACTGAATTTACAAGCCAGTAGGGATAATATACACCCTTCATCATATCAAGCTGTGCATCGGAAAGGAAATCGTTGGGAAGGAATTTTTTCTTGCCGCAGAAATCATAGAATTTCTGTTTTGCATCCTTTTCGGATATCTTGAAGGGAATTACAAGATTGGGCTTGAAGCTTCCTGCAAGACGGTTTGAAAGAACTATCGGGTTATGACAATATACGCAGAAGGTAGCCGCTGTATTTGTTTCCGCAATTACCTCGGCGCCGCAGCTCTGACATACATAAAGCGCTGCTTCTCCGAATTCGTCATCACCTTCGGTTTTTTCAGGCTCCGGTTTTGATTCTTCATTAAGCTTTTCATCAAGCTTGCCGAAATGCTTTGCAAGCTCCTCCTCTGTGAAATCACTTCCGCAGTATTCACAGGCAAATTTGAGCTTTTTTGGGTCGTATTGCAGCGGACCGCCGCAGTTTATACATTTATAGGATAAAGCTTCCATATATTGGCTGTACCGACAGGTGCAGCCGCTTCACCTCTTTTCATAAAAATAACCTGTTTTTCCCGTCACGTCGAAGGCATGGCGGGAAAAAAGGTCAATCATTTTCTGATCTGATTAAGCAGTTGATGTATCGGATAAATATTTATCATGCGAAATCTGCTTCATTTATAGGATCGCCGCATTCGGGACAGAATTTCGGTATAGGCTGTGACATATCGGGCTGATAGCCGCACTTATCACAAACTATTTTTGTCGGCTTCGGAGCAGGACGCTTTGCGCCGCATTCAGCGCAGAATTTACCCTTATTTACAGCGCCGCAGCTGCATTTCCATGAACCGTCATCAGCGGGCTTCGGCTTACCGCATTCAGCGCAGAACTTGCCCTTATTGCCCTTCTTGCCGCATGAGCAGTCCCATCCGCCTGCTGCCGGCTGAGGTGCGCTTTGCTGTGCTGCCTGCTGCTGAGCTGCTGCTCTCTGAGCCTCAAGCTGTGCTTTCTGAGCTTCAAGTTCAGCCTGCTGCTGGAGCTGCTGTTGCTGCTGAAGCTGCTGCTGCTGATTCATCTGCATCTGCTGCATATTTGCATTTGAAGCATTGCCCATAAATCCGCCTGCAAAGTTCATGCCCATGCCCATGCCCATAAAGCCTGCCATAGAGCCGTTTGCATTTGAGCCTGCATCTCTGATACCCTCGGAGATGTTCTTCTGCATCATAGTCTCTCTCATGCCGGGATTGTTGAACATAGCGACCTTGTTTCTCTCTTTGAGGAGTTCCTTTGTCTCTTCGTCATAGGATACAGTAATACCTACCTCGCAAAGAGTGATACCTCTCTTATTGCTCCATGTATCGGCAAGAGCAGTTTTCAGAGCTTCAACAAGCTTTGAGTTGTACATACCGATCTGAGAAATACGAACGCCCTGAGCGGAAAGGCTTGTAAGAGCCTCCTGAAGAGCCATAAGGAATTCGCTGTCCCATCTCTGGTTAGCAAGGTATTCCATATCTACAGGACGCATATTTGTTACGTCAGATGTAGGAATGATCTTTTTATAGAATGTAAGCGGATCGTTGATCTCAAGGGAGAACTTACCGAAAGCTCGTACATTTACATCTATATCATAGTTAGCGTCATAGTAGTTGATAGGAGTCTTTGTACCGTACTTGATACCCTCAAGCGGCTTGAGGTTGATGTAAACAACTCTCTGAGCTGTAGGAGTTACACCTGAGAACTTAAAACGGTTAAAAGCTTCCTTGAGTGAATCGCCGAACTGACCGTTGAAAAGTGACGGCTGAGCGGAATTCTTTACTTCAAAGTATCCGGGTTCTGCGGTATAGTCAACGATAGCGCCGCCGTCGATGAGAAGCATCATCTGATTGTCATAAACGTGTACGATAGAACCGTTTGAAATATTGTTTGCCGTACCCTTAGTATTGGTATTCCTCTTGTCATTTCTTGCCTTGCTTATACCGGGACACATTACAGTTGTCGAATCCATATCACTCGGTTCGATGACTTCCAGCCATGAATCGGCAAGTGCGCCGCCCACAGTATTGATCGCAGCTTTAATAATACCCATTGCTTACGCATCTCCTTTGTTCAGAATAGTTTTTTTGTCATTCTGTTTTTTTCTTTTATATCCGTAAATGTCCATCCAAAGACATCCTCGGTCATATTTTGTACGCCCGTTCCGCAGAATTCGCAGATAGTTACATTGGACGAGCGCAGTGGTGCGCCGCAGTTCGGACAGTTAAGACCGATAACATCTATCACACCCGATTGCCGTGCAAGCTCACTGTCAAGAATACGGGCATACGAGGTGACATAGACAGTTTCCTCTGCAACCTCTTTACTGCCGCTTACAAGCTTGCCTTTATCATTTTCCGCATAGTGAAGGTATCCCACCGCTGATTGAAAACGGATTATCACCATGCCTTTTTCTTTTACATATTCGCTTATAACGGTTTTGTGAATAACTATATTGTCATAATAAACGTTAAGCGCCTGAGAATTAACATCCTTGATAATTTCTTCCGCCCTGTCAACAAGGCTCGGCGCAATCGCCAGCTTTTTAAGAGCGCTTGTATCCTTATCCTCAACACTGTCAAGAAAAGCCTTGATAAATGTTTCTACCTGAGGAATAACGGGAGCCAGCTGGAAATCAGGAAAATCGTTCTGAATTTTAGGTATATAAATCCTGTCCATACCGTTAAGGGAAGCGGGATTTTTCCCGACATCATTTGTGGAATTTATATCGCTCATCAGGCCCCGTGCCTGGAGTCCCCATTCCTTCTGATATTTTCTTACCTTTGCCCTTATTACAAGGATAATTACTATCAGTGCGACAACGCCGAGAAAAAACAGTGCAGCTGTAACAAGACCTACAATAGAACCAGCATCCAAAAAAGACACCTCGCAATTGTTATATTTTACATTAATAAATCGTACAATTGTATTATACTATTTTTTGACACCTTTTGCAAGGATTATTATATTATTTTTATACAAATAATGTACAAAATAATATAATATTTTAAACTCAGCATAAATATTTATTCTCGGAATATTACAGATCAGGGAATCACTGAATAAATAGGTTTGTGAAGTCTTAACTTTAGCGGAAATAGCTGTATATGGGGCTTTGCCCCACACCCCAAACGCTTATAAATATTTATCAGCGTTAGATGTTTTCCTGTATTATTGTTCTATGGATTTAATTACATGCAGGATATTTGGTTCTGTTCCATCTGAAATACGGCTGTATAGCCGAATCTTTTACAAGATACATTACAGGAAGTCCTGTTACGGGTGTGGGATCAATATGTCTCCAACCGTTTTGAGTTTTGATTCAGAAACTTCCGATACTTCTGATACTTCTGACACTTCCGATGGTTCCGCAGCGCTTACTCCGACAGCGGCAAATACTGATATCAGAACAGCAGCTGCTGCCGCAAATGCGATTCCGTGTGATTTAATGTTCATGTTTTCCCTCCGTTCAATTTTACATTACTTCTGCAACGACGTTGATCTCGGAAACTGTACCGTCAATGAGCATAAATTCCAGCGAATACTTGTCATTGTCAAAAGAGTACATATACATCCAGTCTTCCTCAAGAGAAGGTGTACCGTATGCATTTTTTACATCTGTTGTGCTGTCGCCGATCTTTATACCTTTTGCAGTTGAAACACCTGTGTCTGTAATACTGATATAGTAAATTTTTTCAACTCCGTCATTAAGAGTCTGTACCAAATAGCCGTTGTAATAATATATCTTATCATCGTCTTTATTACTGCCGAGACAGCTCTGAACAGATTCAACGCTTGTCGGTGTACCGAAAACAGAAGAAACACTGTTCATTTCCGTCATGATCCTGACTATCTGACCATTTACCAGAATTGCTGCTTCAGAACTGCCTGAGCTTGCCGGCTGCTGCTGTGAAGGCTCCTGTGCCGGTTCCTGCTGTGAGGGCTGCGGCTCGTTCTGTGATGGCTGCGTCTGCTGTTCGCTCGGAGTTTCGGTCTGAGTCTGCGGCTGCTGTACAACAACCTGGGTAGTCTGAGAAACAGTTGACTGCTTTGAAGTCTGTGCAGCGGAGGATTCCTTTTTGCTGTTTTCAGCCTTTGATGAAGCCTTGCTGCTTTCAGCCTTGCTGCTTTCGTCCTTGCTGCTTTCCGCTTTGCTGCTCTGTTCAGTGGAAGCCTGCTCTGCGCTGCTTTCGGAAACAGAGCTTTCGTCCGGCTTTACGGAGCTTTCTGCTATGGAAACCTTTCCTGCCGGCTCCTCGGGCTGACTGTCGCTGGAAGAACATCCGGCAAACATAGCCGCTGCACAGATCAACATTACTGCCAATACTCTTTTTTTCATTATTTTTACTCCTTTGAATTTATTATCCTGCTGCAAGGTCAAAAGCTGATCCCGGCAGCTAATGAATATCTGTTAATCCACTTCAACGCTTACAGATAACTTATCCGCCTTATCCCAATCTATCGGGATCAGCGCAGAAAAGCCGTGATCTGATTTTTCATCAAGATCAAGCAAAAGTGTTTCGGTTATCGGGAAAGCTTCATAATAGCTGCTTTCTCCGTCAAAGCTAAGTTTAATAAATATCTTTGACTCTGTTCTGACCTTTTCGGGGTCAAGCAGACCATAGACTTTAAGTTCTCCGTTATTGAATGTTGTCTTTATTTCCTTTACCGCATCGCTTTTCAGAGCGTCCGCATTGACATTATCCGCTTTTGGTGCATATAACAGCGGTACATTATCAGTAATGCTGTCAGCTTTTCTTTCAACCATTTCATATATTATATCGGTATAATTCCCCGCTGTGTTTTTAAGATCAAAGGATCTTGACCTTGTTATATTTGCCGAACGGTAATTGCCTATCACAAACGGCAGCATTGCACGTCCGAAGGAATCTCTTGAAAAATAAAGGCTGCCTTTCCCCTTTGGATTCATTGTGCGGATATTTACATCATTCTTTTCGGCATCACTCATCAGCTCCCTGAGAAGCTCCTCATTGCTGCCCGAAGCCCTCGGCTGAATGAAGCGTACCTTTGTCATATCTATATCAAAATAATACTGACTGCAAAGCGGCGGATCGGCAGGATAAAGCATTTTCGCTATATCACCCGCCCAGTCCTTTGTTACCGTATAGTCAATGCCTGAATAGGTTTCGTGAGGTGAGCCTGCCGCACTGAGCAGCGCATTATAGCCGTACAATGCGCCCAGACCGTTCCAATGAGTATCGGTTTTAAGATAAAGCTGATCTCCCGATTTCTTATGTTCCAGCATTTCATCCTTTAGGCTTACATAATTTATTTTATCAGCTTTCAGATATTTTTCAAGTAATGTAAGCGTATTATTTTCATTTTTTATATATCCTGCGGGCATATATTCGGGGTATATCTGGTTTTTATCAGGTGCGATCGTAAAAACAAAATGTGCGCCCTGTGAGGTCACCCCCTGTTTGTATTATACCACTGTTTTTCTATTAATCAATAAAGTAACTTTACACATTAAAGAAAAATTTTCAGAGGAAAGCGG
>DEHG01000049.1:10097-12458 GCA_002351795.1 Ruminococcaceae bacterium UBA2806
ATGGGTCCAGCGTCACGCTGGTTTGTAAATAAAGAATTATAATCCTTGAAAATTCTGTTGATCTATAATATAATTGAAACAAAGCTATATCCTTACAGGATGTGAAAAAGGAGGCGGTGTGTTTGGATAGTGTGAAAAAAAGAGATATCCGCAAGGTGCTGTCGGACTTTTTTTGCAATGACGCAAATTTCAGGTTTGCATTTATATCGTCGCTGCTTCTTGCTTCACTTAATGTTATAAGATTCTGGTTCTATGTCATTGCCGGTATCCTTATGATATGGGGAGCCGGGCTATTTATTTACAGAATGATATATAAGCGCATGATAATGCGTGTACGAAGCCGTGAACTTATAATTTTGTTTTTAGGCTGCGCTTGCCTTACGATATTCATTCATATCGGCAGCAATTTTTTCGTTAATTTTTATTATGTTTCCTATATGGCTTTCTGCTTTTTCCATTTTTACGGTATCCATGCGGGAAGGAGCAGGCGGAAATGTATTTCCGAGCTTTGCACAATTCTTGATTTTGTTAATATCGTTACAACGATAATGATGATAGCCGGACTTGTACTGCTTTTTATTTTTCCTAAGGGCTTTACCTTTGCAGGCGACGCTTTTGCAATATATGAAAGCAGATTCGTGGGAATACTTTTCAATGCAAATGTGACCGCTTTTTATGCGCTTATGGCATTTATCTCCTGCAATCTGTTATGGACAATGAAAAATGCTGCGGGAAGGCTTAATAAAAAATGGGGAGCATTATACATTATCTGCGGGATAATCAATCTGCTTTCGATGTATATAACCGATTCAAATGCTTCTCTTCTGCTTCTGATAGTATATCTTTGCTTTATCGCATTTTATACTATTTTCAAGGGG
This sequence comes from Ruminococcaceae bacterium UBA2806, assembly GCA_002351795.1. Classification (GTDB taxonomy): domain Bacteria; phylum Bacillota; class Clostridia; order Oscillospirales; family Acutalibacteraceae; genus UBA1213. The sequence goes on from DEHG01000049.1 coordinate 10,976, forward strand.
TACAAGCGTGGGATACTGTCTATGGTATTCCGTCTGATCGCCCTTGTTCTTGCAGCAGTTGTAATTTGTGCGGTACTGGTATCCACAAGGACTCTTGTTCAGCAGGGGGTAACGGCAGTCCTGAAAAATGTTTCTACAAATACAAGTACAAGCATATCGACAGGCGTTATCACAAAGCCTAACGGAAATGTTGTTATAAAGCCTGATAACCGACCGAAAAATTCTTCATTCGGTCATCAGAATACAAATATTGACAGCGGCAGATTTACAATATGGCGTCAGTCAATGATGCTTTTTACGCATTTTCCGGTCATGGGCATAGGAAAAGCAAATGTTGTTGATTACGGAAATAAATATATGGGCGGGCTTAAATATGAGGATTTTCATAACGGTCTTATAACTATAACTGTTTGCTATGGTGCAGTCGGCATTATTATTTTTATGGTGCTTGCAATAACCATTGCAAAGAAAATGCTTAAAGATATTTTCCGTTACCGTGATGAAAACAGACGTGACGGACGTGTGCTTATGTATATTACGGCTTTTTGCACTGCCTATGTTGTTTATTCAACGGTAGAGGTTGCGCTGCTTGTTGATATTTCATACAGAGTGGTAATATTCTGGCTGCTGATAGGCGTCGCCACAGCCTATGCCGATTCCTATGAGCGCAGCGCACTTATAAAAGGAGAAAATATACCCGAGCGCAGCCGTTCGCTGCACAGGATAGCAGCATATAATTATCGTGCGGTTAAAGAAAAATAAGGAGATGTTTTTTTATGAATGACGGATTTATACGTGTTGCAAGCGCAACGCCGAAGATCAGGGTAGCTGACTGCGAATATAATGCATCGGCGATAATTGAACAGGCAAAGCAGGCAGCGCAGCGGGGAGCGTCAATGATAGTTTTCCCGGAGCTGTGTATAACGGGCTATACCTGTCATGATCTGTTTTTGCAGCGCAGACTGCTGATAGCTGCGGAAAATGCACTTGAAAGAATAATCGAGGAAACAAAAGATCTTGAAGCAGTAATAATTGTGGGAGTTCCTGTTCCGGCAATGGGCAAGCTGTATAACTGTGCAGCCGTAATATGCAAGGGCGAGCTTTTAGGACTGCCCGCAAAAACTTTTATACCGAATTATTCAGAGTTTTATGAGCTTCGTCATTTTACCCCCGTAAACAAAGGTGGGATAAATGTTGAATATGCGGGACGCTATGCCAGTATCGGTCAGCCTATGGTATTCGGATGTACCGATATGCCTGAATTTTGTTTCGGTGTGGAGATATGTGAGGACGTGTGGACGCCTGATCCGCCCTCAACTGAGCTTGCAAAGAATGGTGCGCTTATAATAGCAAATATTTCCGCAAGCGATGAGGTCATAGGCAAGGCGGATTACAGGCGTATGCTTATAAAGGCTACATCAGCAAGACTTGTATCAGCATATGTCTATTCAAGCGCAGGTCAGGGTGAAAGCACACAGGATCT
>DEHG01000075.1:0-158 GCA_002351795.1 Ruminococcaceae bacterium UBA2806
ATGAATATTACTTCCACCACAACAGAAAGGAATGTGGCAACAAAATTTCTGAAATACTGCTTTGTCGCATCACCCACAAGGCAGGCAAAGAATACAGGCGACATTGCCGTAAGTCCTGCAAGTTCAAAATTCATGATGAACAGCTTTACGATAACTCT
>DEHG01000075.1:490-2762 GCA_002351795.1 Ruminococcaceae bacterium UBA2806
AAAAGAATGACCAACAGCGAATTTGCAAAGACCATAAAAATAGGCGAGTAAACGTCTACAAAGCCCTGAATATCAAAGCCCTTGAATTCTGAACCGGCAGAAGCCTGACCAAAATTTGAAGTCAGTAAATTTCCGATCCCCTTTAACAGCCAGTTCATACCGTTTGATAATCCGGCTGATATCGAAAACAATACTGCGGCGGCTTCTGACGCAAGGAGCGGCTGATTTTTTGCAAGCTCGTCCTGTTTTTCAAGCTCGTCATAAGCTTCATCAACTTTGGTGACCGGTCCGTCCTTTCCGATTTTTTTGGCATTTTTCAGAGCCTTTTCCCAATTCTTATATTCAAAATTATCCGCACTTGATGTTGCGGTAAGTGCCTTAAAACAGGCTCTTTGTGTCTGTGTCAGATTATCATACCAATTTTGCACAAGATTAACTTTTTGAAGAAGATCGGTCTGTGAATGTTTCGGTGCTTGATTTACCGTGATCGTAAATATTTTTGAAACTTCGGCACCTCGTTCATCTACAGCAATTACTCTGATACGATATTTACCCGGTTTAAGAAACTGAACGGTAAAATTCGAGTGGCTTGAATCAGGCAGACCGCCGGGAGTGGGGGAGTATTCATCGCCGGAAAAATATGTGAAAGTGCCGTTTCCCACAGCGTACTGATAACCGTATTTGTAATTACCCTTGCCGCCCGAAGCGTTTGCGGAAATTTTCAGATCACAGTTTCCGACACCTGTTGTCTGATTCTGCGTGTTGATGATACCTCCCGGCGGCTCAATAGAAGCTGAAACCGCATAATCGGGATACTGTTTGTCCTTAATGCTCAGAGGCAGTGTTATATCGGAAGTCTTGTTCATTTTTGTGTCTTTGACAGTAACCTTGATCCTGTAATCGCCCGATGAAGCATTGGAAGTTATCTGAAGCGTAAAATTTTTGTCATTGCTATAATCTACAGTCCGGATCAGTGTATTTTCAAGCAGTATATCATATCTGTACAGATATTCTCCGCTTCCGCCGCTTGCCTTTGCAGTTACAACTACCTCTCTGTCTTCACCGATAACAACTTCATTTTTGCTTATTGTTGAATTATTGATAAGCTGGCTGTAATCTTTCTGACCGACATTCAGCCTGAAAGCTTTCTTGACAGGATCAATAGAATCATCGTTTTTGTCCTTTATAATTACATACACGAAGTATGTTCCGGTTTTTTCGGGCTTGAAAGACTTGCTTGATATATCTGTGTAATAATCCGTATTGTCAATGAATTTTTCATCAACATCTCCCGGACCTTTGTAGGTATATTTATAAGAATAACTTCCGCTGCCGCCATTTGCAGAAGCTTTCAGTGTTACCGATTCACCCTCTTTAATGCTTGAGGATGAGATCTCCGAAGTATTTGAGATCCTGCTGACCTTTTTGTTTACCGTAAGATTGTAGTTTTTTTCTATAGTTTTTCCGGTACTGTTGTCCCTTGCGGCAATAATCAGCTTATATGATCCTTCCTTTGATGGTTTGAAATTAACCGAGGATGAGTCTACAAAATCATTTCCGTAAACATAATAACGAGTAGTGGAATACGGTTCCTGATAGAGATACTTATACGAATAGTTTCCGCTGCCGCCCGAAGCCGAACCTGAAAGTGATACAATACTGCCTTGTTCAACGGATGTATGTGAAATTGATGATGTATTGCTGAGATCATATACAGTTACAATTACCGTACCGGACAGAGTAGGAGGTGAGCCGTTTCCGGTATCTGCCCCACGGACAGTCATTCGGAAGGAATAAACACCGGGCGCATTGGGAGTATAATCACATTGATTCCTTGTACTGTAATTCTGTATTATAGAAAACTGAGCCTGTGAGGGAGGATTTACTTCAAACTTATAATCATAAGAAGAACTGCCTGTTCCCTGTAAGCTCAGTGTAATTTTCTGACCGACATTGACTTTGCTTGCCGACGCTCCCATGCCTGTATAACCGATGGCATTTGCAGTCGGCGGTACTATCAGGGACATGAAAATTGACATTAGTATCAATGCTGTCAGAGTTACGGAAACAAGCTTATGATATGCTTTTTGCGGCGGTTTTAAAAGAGTTCGATTCATAGGATCTGTTCTCCTTCCAAAACAGAAACAAGGGATCATCAGACCGATAACCCCTTGTTCTGCCTTATTTTAATAGATTTGAAACATCAGATACCGATAGCACTGTCAATAGCGAAAGTCGCACCGAAGCCGGCGGCGGCTATGAGCAGAGTAGC
>DEHG01000019.1:0-691 GCA_002351795.1 Ruminococcaceae bacterium UBA2806
CAGCAGTGAGGGAGTGCCTGAATATAAACACCCAAAAAACAAAAACCGCCCAATATATCAAGTCAGATGACGGATGTATCGGGTGGTTTTTTAACCTAAATGGGCAAGAAGTCCCCCACCTAAAGAGGAGGTGGGTAGTATGTCACACAGTTTTTATATCATCAGTTCTCCTGATAAATAATTTACGATCTAACAATAGTTTTTTCTGTCAGATTCATTTTGTGTGTTTTAAAGTAATCCTCTTTCAATAATGCGTAACGTGAAACGTCGCAAACACCCTGCATATTCTTGCCTGCCTGCCGTGATGTTCCCTCATATTGAAGTTCGCATTTCTTCATCACATCGCCCGAGCGGGGATTTCTCGGATCATAAGTAGCCGTAATACGATTTACGCCGACTTCTTTCAAATAAAAATCGAATAACACGCTTAAACGCTTCGGTCATAATACCCAAGTGCCACCAATAAGCACCCAAGCAGTAACCGTTCTCGGCTTCTTCAATATCTTCTCTGAAATTCACTACGTCAATCGCGCCGATTGGCTCGCCCGACTCTTTCAACACAATCTTCCAACCATAAAAATCGGGTTTATTTTGATTGTCAAGTAAGTATTGATGATACGTATCTTTTAACTGCTCTGCGCTTTCATACGGCGCCCAAGTCAAAAATCTCGTTACACGCTCGTCATTAGCC
>DEHG01000019.1:825-1663 GCA_002351795.1 Ruminococcaceae bacterium UBA2806
CTGTGCCTTTATTTGGCAAGAGTTTAAACAGGCTCTAACACAAAACAATCATTGTTTTCTGAACAGACCTGCTATACAAAAAATCATAAGTATTACAGCAAATACTGCTCCGGATATACGGATGACCCGCTCAAGCTCTATAACCGACTGAGAACCTGCATACTCCTCACCGTCAGGCAGCTGCACCGATACTTCCTCTTCTTTTTCGTCAGGCAGTGCTGATCCTTCGGAAACCTGCGGAATGTTTTCGGCGGTATCCGCAGAAGAATCTGCGGTGCTCTTTCCGACATCGTGCTGTTCTGCGTTTTCAAACGTCCTTTCGCAATATACTATATACCTCGTCCTATTTGACCAATAGGGATGACAGGTCAGAAGGGTTATCATATCCTTCCCTGGGATGATTTTTATCTTGTCAGTATCATAGGGATCGATAACCGTTATTTTCGCTACCCTGTAAGTAAGCGTCTCCCAAAGATTGGTGATCCTTATCAGGTCACCTATCTGCAATAGCTCGATATCTCCGAAAAAGCCTCCCATCCTATGAGCAGCAATAACGCAGTTGGTGTTTTGTCCTCCGATAGGCATACTGGTATGATCCATTATTGTCGCGCCGATCGCCATATTTGCAGAGCTTGAACCGATATACATAGGCAACTCTACATTCATCTTTTCTATGGTAATATAACCCACGGTATCACAGGGCAGCCCGAAATCAGTGAACCTTATACTGCTGGTCATATAGCTGAAAGCGTCTCTCAGCTCCGACTGATTGCTTTTGAAGATTATCTTATTGTATTCACAGAGTTTTTTGTAAAGTTCTATATAATGATCCCTTTTG
>DEHG01000019.1:1752-3874 GCA_002351795.1 Ruminococcaceae bacterium UBA2806
GTTTTCAGGAACTGAGCTTTCGCCGTCAGCTTCCTCTGCATATGAGGAAATATCAGTTATATTCTCATTTTTGACATCCTGAGCTGCAAGCTTGAAGGTTTCGACTGCCTGTTTTGCATTATGTTCTCTTTGACCCTGGCGAATAAAGGGGTCAATCAAGATAAAAAAACCTGCGGCAATAATAAGCAAAGCTATAAGATTGAAAAGTCTTTTCATATCATTTTTTCTCTTTCGCCCTTCTTTTCTTATGAATTCTGCGATAAACAAATATGATTGCCAGAACTATAGCTACAGAGATAAGTATACCCGTAAGTATAGCATATACATATTGAGTGCTCCATGTATTCAGTAGTACCCTGCTGCCCTGTTCTTCTATTTTTTTTGCTTCCTCATAAGATATTCTTGTACCTCTCACAAGAAGCCTGTGGCTGTTTATTCCATAGGGGGTACAAGTGACGAGTGTTACAAGATCACTTTCTCTGTCAATATAAAGGCTGTCTGTTTCATCCGGAAGCACAACTTCTTTATTATCCACCTGATAAGCGAGAGTTTCTCCCCAGACATGAATATAAAAAACATCTCCTGTATCCAGCTGATCGAGATTTGTAAAAAGTTCTTTATCCGCTGTTCCTGTGTGTCCTGAAAGAACACTGTGAGTACCCTTTCCGCCTATAGGCAGACTTGTACCCTGAAGATGTCCTACTCCCTTTGCAAGAACCGCTTCTTCCGTACCGTGATATATCACAAGCTTACAGTTAATTCCGGGTATCTCTATTGAACCCATAGATCCGTCACCATTTTGATTCAGCAAATCCACATACGGATGCTCTTCAATTTGAAGAGCATCCGCATCAAATGGGTCTGTAAGCTGAACCTTGCTGTCAAGGAGACCGCTGTTATATTTGCGGCACTCCTCCAGCATAGAATCCTTTGTTTTTTCAGGTATCTCATTTATCTGACTGTCATAAAAGTCGATAAGCTCCTGTTGGCTTTTTTGGAACATCATATTGCTGATTATAGGATATGCAAGTATCGCTATACCGGCAATGACAACTAAAACAGATATTATTGTTATTAGCTTAGTTTTCATCTTTCAGAAGGCTTTTTCTTTTTGTTTACAAGTACGATCACCGTGCCGCCCACTGCAACAAGAACAATACCTGCAATAGCCAGGAACCAGTTGCCCATTTCACCTGTAAGGGGAAGCAGGAAGCCCTTCTGGTTGATAACTTCAAATTCTATGCCGTAATCATCGCTTACGCTCTTTACGGAAACAGCTACCTGATCAAGAGTTGCTCCGGATTTTGTTTCTGTACCGCTGAAAAGCTTGAAGTCTGTGGAATCAACAGGTGTACCGTCATCATTTTTTGCCTTTATTACTACTGTGATCGGGTTCAGGATATTATATCCTGCATTTGTCAGGTTATCGTTACTTTGCTCTGCAAGGTAATATGTACCCTCACCGAGACCGTGGAGCAGCAGTGTACCGTCGGTTGTCTTTACACTAAGCACATCTGATGTTGTTGCATCATCACTGTCGGCTCTGACGTAGCTGCCGTTGCTGCCTGTAAACTGGATGGAATTTTTCATAGCCTCATCGGAATAAATCTTGAAGGAAACATACTTATAGAAATCCGTCGTAGCTCCGTCACTGAAAAGCTTGTCCAGCTTAACATCATAGGTATAAAGCTTATTAGTATGAGTCGTTGTAGCGAAGGTTGCGGGATTAAAGGGATCGTTGCTGTATTTTAGATTTGCAGTATTGTCTGTGCCTGTTGTCAAAGCCTCTCCCATAAGCTCGGCATTGTAGGAGAACTCTACATCTCTTCCGTCAAGAGAAAGTGCCTTGAGCTTTTTCATATCAAAGTTTACGGCAAAGAAGTTCTTCTTTGAATTACTGTCATAGTTTGTCTCCCAAAGGCGTCCGATGGCTGTATTTGCCGCAGCGTTGTCATTCAGTACAAGAAGAAGTCCGTCTGTACCGAAATCCCTGACCTTATACACAGCCTCTTTGAGACTGCCGGATGCCTTGATTTTTACCCTGAGTCCGTCCACAGCCATGCCGTACGTTGTTATTGTAGTAACGTCCGTGGGAATAAAGTCCTGATTCTTCATTGTATCA
>DEHG01000019.1:4136-4336 GCA_002351795.1 Ruminococcaceae bacterium UBA2806
GTCTGCTGCTGCCGAACCATTGTTTTTCTTGTTTGCATCAATAAGATTTGATACAGACTTATCTATACTGATAGCCTTCGCCTTAAGTGTAACGCTTTGTGCCATAGGAACATTCAGTATATTCTGGTTCAGTGCGGGAGTATTGGCATTTGAAGACGCATCGGTGGTTACTATAAGATGATAACCGTATACCAGCTTAT
>DEHG01000067.1:0-282 GCA_002351795.1 Ruminococcaceae bacterium UBA2806
GCCTGCTCCGCTCAGACCTACAACAACAGCAAATTCTCCTTCATCTATTGAAAAGCTTACTCCGTCAGCGGCGGTAATTGTAACCTCTCCCATTCTGTATCTTTTGTATACATTTTCAAACTGTACAAAATTTTTCTGCATAGAGATCCCCCTTTCCCGAAAAATAATGGCAGTATTCCGGTATTATCTATCCCCCGTCCGTATTTCAGGGCGGGGGATAGATATGTCAGCTGTTTTACTCTTTTTGGATGTTATGTATTAAGAATCATCCTCCGGATTTTC
>DEHG01000067.1:363-591 GCA_002351795.1 Ruminococcaceae bacterium UBA2806
ATCATCGTCAGGTATAGAGAATATCTTTTTGAATAGTTTTCCGAAGAAACCTTCCTTTTGTTCAACCTCGATTTCGCTGATTGCATCATCATTCTGTTCAGACTTAATGACTTCTTCCGGTTTGTCTTTCTTAACAGGTTCAGCAGTCTTTTCTTCTGTTTTTGCTTTCTTATCAACAACAGGCTCGGCAGCCTTTTCTTCTGTCTTAGCCTTTTTCTCGATAGCAGG
>DEHG01000067.1:774-5612 GCA_002351795.1 Ruminococcaceae bacterium UBA2806
TTCTCAATAACAGGCTGGGCAGTCTTTTCTTCTGTTATTGCATTTTTCTCTATGACGGGTTCAACGTTTTTTTCTTTATTATAAGCTTTTACTTTTTTTACATTGGTGTCTGTAATAACAGTTTTTTCATTACTGACAGGCATATCGGATTTTTCTTTGATGATCTTCTTTATAGTATTAATGTCAATTGAGAATGTATCTGTATTAACAGTTTCAGCGTTATGAGGTTTATCGGTTTTTTTCGTGTAATTCTGTTTAGCAGACTTTTCAGGGTTAGCGGGCTTATCGGACTTTTCAGTCATGCCCTGTTTAGGAGCTTTATCAAAAGCAGCGGGCTTATCGGACTTTTCAGTCATGCCTTGTTTAGGAGCTTTATCAAAAGCAGCGGGCTTATTGGACTTTTCAGTCATGCCTTGTTTAGCAGACTTTTCAGAATTAGCGGGCTTATTGGACTTTTCAGTCATGCCTTGTTTAGCAGACTTTTCAGAATTAGCGGGTTTATTGGACTTTTCAGTCATGCCTTGTTTAGGAGTTTTATCAAAGTTAGCAGGTTTATTGGACTTTTCAGTTATGCACTGTTTAGGAGCTTTATCAAAAGCAGCGGGTTTATTGGACTTTTCTGTAATGCCCTGTTTAGCAGATTTATCAAAGTTAGCGGGCTTATCAGATTTTTCAGTGATACTCTGTTTTGCCGGTTTTACGGATTTTTCAGTAATACCGGTCTTTACAGGTTTTTTAGGCTTATTTGTGCCTGCCTGTTTTACAGGATTTTTTGTCCTTTCAGCCTTTACAGCCATTATTGTTTTTGCAATGTCATCAAAGCTTTCAGGTTCTGTCGGTTTTTCCGCAGCTTTTTCAGCTTTGGCAGGCTGTTCATCATCTATCAGCACAAACAGATTATCTGCTTGCGGAGCAGGTTCCGGCTTATTTTCAGATTCGGTTACAGGCTTTACAGCTTTTGTTTCGGGAACAGTTTTTTCTGTTTTCTTTACCGGATTAATGGATTTGATGATATTTCCAATATTTCCAAAATCAAAACCTTTAGATGTGTTTGTTTTACTTGCAGTACTTGAAGCATTTACAGGAGCGCTTGTATTATTTGCAAGTGCAGCTCTTTGTGCTTTTAATTCTTTAATACGCTGCTCTCTTCTCTTTTTTGCATATTTCTTGTAAATGCGGAAAAGATAGCAGATAAGATGGTAAAGACCCGCACCCGCAGCAACACCAAAAATACTTGAAATAAATTCATTGATATCGGTTACTCTTCCGGCACAAAGAAGCTGAATGAGTTCAATACCGAACGAAACAGCAGCACCGGTAATAAGGATCTTTTTGAAGGTAAACTTTTCCTTTCCATAACAGAAAGGCAGTGAAAGACCTAACGGAAGGAAAGCAAAAAGCTGACCAAAAAACATTCCTGCTGACATAGACGCAAATGGTATGAGAGATACTTCCATCGGCAGCAAATGCTTGAAATTAATGATAATAGGTTCAATACTCATGCTGGCTATAGGTCCGGGGAAAAATGAAACTCTCATAATGAGCAGAATACTTGCCAGCAGTGCAAGCAGCCTTAATTCATAATTAACGTTTGTTTTATCCTGTTTATAATTCCAGTATACTCGTATTCCTACCCAAACGATCAGTACTGCAATGATCGCAGTAACATAAGAAATAACAATCATTTTTTATACTCCTGTTCTTTAATTTATTGGAAAATAATTTCTTTTCAGAAATTACTGTTATCCTCAAGCCATTTTTCCGCAGCAAGTGCAACCTCCCTTAATGCACCATCCTCAAAGGGAGAGCGCAGTCCGGCAGTCTGAAGAAGCTCGGTAAAAGTCTGTTTTCCTGCCTTTTTTACAAGCTTTAAATAACGGCTCCATGCCTCATCCTGATCTTTCTGCATTATGACCCAGAATTCAAGGGCAGCGGTCTGTGCAAGACAATAATCTATATAATAGAAAGGATTTTCATAAATATGGATCTGTCTTTGCCAGCCTTTGCCTTCTCCGTAAAACGGAGTTCCGTCAAGTCGGAGCCATGGCATATATATTTCAAGCAGTTCAGCCCATGTCTTATGTCTTTGCTCAGGCGTCATATCAGGCTTTTCATATACGATATGCTGGAAATGATCCACCATAGTGCCGTATGGGATAAATGTCAGTGCGCTGAACAGATGACCGTATCTGAACTTTTTGCTGTCCTTTCCGAAGAATTCATCACTTTTGCGCCAGCCGAAAAATTCCATTGTCATTGAATGGATCTCGCATGATTCCATAGTCGGACTCTGATTAGCGGAAGGAATAATATCTCTTGCAGTATAGAAAGCAAAAGCATGACCTGCCTCATGTGTTATTACCTCGACATCATCAGAAGTACCGTTGAAATTTGAGAAAATAAACGGGACCTTATAATCTGAAAATTGAGTGCAGTAACCGCCTCCGGCTTTGCCTTTTTTACTAAGGACATCCATAAGCTCATTTTCAAACATCAGATCAATGAATTCCCCTGTTTCCTGAGAAAGCTCATGATACAGTGCCTTTCCGGTATTCAGGATATCATCTGAGTTTCCCTGAGGTACAGGATTTCCGTCACGGAATTTTAAAGCAGCGTCTGCAAAGGAAAGGGGATATTGCAGACCTGTGCGCTGTGCCTGCTGACGGTACAGCTTATCCGCTATGGGAACGATATATTTTACAACAGCCTTACGGAACTTATCAATATCCTCAGGTCCGTAGCAGTTTCTTGTCATTTGTAAATATCCAAGCTTAACGAAATTATCATAGCCAAGTTTTTTAGCCATTTTATCACGAAGATGGACCATTTTATCATAGATTTCGTTCAGCTCATCCTCATGCTCACTGTAAAAACCTCCCTCAGCCAGCCATGCTTTTCTGCGGATATCATCATCTGAGGCTTCTTTGAAAGGATTCATCTGGGAGATAGTACGTTTTTCTCCTTCAAAATCTATCTGTGCAGAGGCTAAAAGCTTCTGATATGCAGTTTCAAGCTTATTGGTTTCCTGAGTTTCGGGAATTATCTCAGGCGAGAAGGATCTCAGAAAAATTTCGCCGTTAAGGAACATAAGCCTTCCGTATTTTTCTTCAAGCTGCGGTCGGAACCTGCTTTCTGTCATTGATCTGATAAATCCCTGTTCCATTTCAGCAAATACAGGAGATACTTCATCTATATATTCAACTTCTTTTTCATAGAACTCGTTCGTTGTATCAATACTGTTTCTTACATAAGCAAGGCTCATCATTGTATCTATGTGGGCGGAAAATCTGTCCCATTCAAGAAAAGCTTTTTCTGCTGCTTCAAAGCTTTCAGCATCAATAAACGCTGTCCTGATCCTTTCAGCCTCAGCCCTTGCATTTTCTGAATCAGGCCGTTCGTATTTCATTTCGGAAAATTTCATAAATCCGCTCCTATCATCGTTTTTTCAAGTGGAAAAAAACACCCGGTACTATTTTACCCCATCTGATAAAAAAAATCAATCAATTCAAAGCAGAAAACAAAAAAAATCAGTCCATTCCACACCATAAAAGTGCGGAATGGACCTGAAATGTATTTTTAGTTTCTGTTTCTTGCGAAAAGCCTCAGAATATACAGGAAAAGATTGATAAAATCAAGATAAAGCTGGAGAGCAGAAATAATAATTGTTTTTTTCTGACTTTCCTCATCGTATGCGGAATTATAGAATGCCTTTATCTTAGCCGTATCATAGATCGTAAAGCCCATGAAAAGAATAATACCAATAATGGAGATAATAAGATCGCTCATGGGGATCCTGAATATCATTGCGATTACAGAATATATTATCAGACCGATAAGACCGAATAAGAGGATCGCTCCCCATTTTGAAAGGTCAATTTTTGCTATCTTACCTACAAAAGCCATTGCTCCGAAAATGCCTGCGGTCACAGCGAACGCCCAGAAAACTGTTCCGATATCAAAAAGAATAAGGACAGGCGCAATTGTGATACCATTTATCACAGAGTATGCATAGAAAACCACTGTTGCTACAGGTGACGGCATTTTTTTGATAAAGAGTCCCAGAACAAATACCATAATTACTTCGATCAGACAAAGTACCATGAAAACTTCAATATGCTCTCCTAAAAGATTAATGACCATTTCAGGATTAAGCATCGAAACCAAACCGATTCCAAAGGTGATGGCAAGACCTATAAACATCTGCATAAATACCTTGCTCATATACTCGGAAAGAGAAAGGGTATTGCCTCTGCCGTAATTCTGCATCGGCTGCTGATAAGCTGCCTGCTGACCATAGCCATACTGTTGTTGACCGTAACCATTTTGCTGATAACCGTTAGAGTAATTCATACCGCTGAGATCGGTATAGTTATTATTACTGTTTTCATTACGATTAAATAATCCCATAAAACTCATCCTTTCATTAATTAATTTCTGCATTTAAGAGATACAAATACCTCTGATATAAATATACATCATAATACTGAAAAAGTCAATGATTTTGCCAGAGTGACACAAGTTTTCATTGGTCAGCTTTCGTCGATCTTTTTGGCGGCAATGAAATCTATATCTCCGCCGTATGGATGAAATATAACGTTTGTTACATTTTTAGCGCTTGCATAATATCTGTTCTGAATGTACAGAGGATAGAACACTGCGCTGCTGATGAGATATTTCTCAGCTTCCATGATTTTTCCGACCGAATCCTTTGTAAAGCTTTTTTTCAGGTCAGTTATCATATTATCATATTCATCTGAGTTAAACGAACATGGATTGTTTTCATGTCCCGCAGTGAATTGCTCCAGCGTATCCAAGGGCGTTGTACCGCTTATTTTTAT
>DEHG01000067.1:5734-21736 GCA_002351795.1 Ruminococcaceae bacterium UBA2806
TTGAAATATGCGCCTGTAAAGGAATTCCATTTTTCAATAAGATTGCTGACAATTGCTTGTGTGTTTTCATCATCCGGACAGAGAATAGTCAGGTTCGGAAATCCTGTTATGCCGGATTCAGCCATTCCCCGGCTTAAAAGCTGAGAAGGGTTTTCATCGGGTTTATAACTGATGCTGCCGGCTTTTTCTCTGTAGCTTATGCCTTCGATCTCGGCAGCATCAGGAATAATGACCGGGCTTGGCATACAGTCGTCGGAAAGATTTTTGAGCAGTTTTTTTCTGTCTACAGAAGAAAGCAGCGCATGACGGATATCCTGATTACTGAGAAGTTCGTGTTGGTAATTAAAAGATATTCCGTACAATACATCATCAAACGCTGTCAGATTAAGCCCGTTTTTCTTAGCATCTGAAAGATCTGAATTATTGATCGCTCCGCAGTCATATTCTGCGTCAATAATTGAACTGCATACTTCGGGGGTTTCATCGACAATGCTCAGTTTTACACCTGCGGGAACTGCCTTTGTTTCGGAACTGTAATTATCATTCTTTTTCAGGTATATTGAATCTCCCGTCTCCCAGCCGCCTTCGTTTATACAGAAAGCTCCGTTGCAAAGAATTTTATCATCAGCCCGTCCGTACTGACCTACAGAAGCTTCAAAGAATTTTTTACTGCATGGCATAGCTGGCGGAGTTGTAAGAATATTCATGATTCCGGGGTATTGATATTCAAGTTCAATGATAACTGTTTTTTTATCAGGAGCTGTTATTCCGAGGGAGTTCAGATCGGTTGAACCGCTGTTGATCTTTTCAGCGTTTTTTATGCAGAATAATGAAGCTGCTGTCGGTGATCCTGTTTGCTTGGATACAGAGCGCTTTATTCCGAAAACGAAATCATCGGCTGTAAGAGGCTGACCATCATTCCATTTAAGATCATCACGAAGATGAAAGGTATATTTCAGCTTATCCGTATCAATATCCCATGATCCGGCAGCACCAGGAACAATGTCATCGTTTTTATTGAGCCTTACAAGACCTTCGTAAATATTCATTATTATCATGTCGGAAACCGGATCATCTGCTATCTGAGGATCAAGCGTTTCAGGCTCGTATGTGATAAAATAATTGATAATACTGTCCTGAGGTGTTTTTTCCTTTTTGGAGCATGATGCAGCGCTTATGGTAAAAACTGATATCAGAATAAATGATATAATGGCATTTAAAGTATTGTTGTTTTTCAATTTATCATCCCTTTCCCGAGTACAAAAGCTGTAAAGTCAAAAACTTCACATATGAATAAATATGCTTTACACAACTATAATAATATATAAATCATTATTCAAAGTCAATAACAAAGCGGATACAATTCATTACAACACTGTTTCATAGGTTAGATTTGAATAAAAATTTTGTCTTATTTTGGAATTAGCAGTTGAATTTTTACAAAAATATGGTAAAATAAATATAGATGTTGGTCTGAGATAAAAACGACATTCAATATATTAGCAGGGAGGTATTATTATGGTAGTTACTATAGCAAGACAATTCGGAAGCGGCGGACGCAAGATAGGAAAAAAGGTTGCGGACAAGCTTGGTGTTCCGTTCTATGACAAAAAGCTTATAACACTTGCTGCAAAGGAAAGCGGTATAGATCCGGATGTTCTGAAATCTGTTGATGAAAAGGCAGCTAACAGCCTTTTGTACGCATTATCTATCGGAGCGGCTTCTTCCTATGATGTTTTTGGTACAGAGCCTCCCATGCCTATGAATGACAAGCTTTTTCTGATACAGCATGACATTATCAAAAAGGTCTCGGCTGACCCATGCGTTATTGTAGGACGATGCAGCGACTATATTCTGAGGGACAGGACGGACTGCGTAAAGATCTTTATTTATGCAGATATGAAATACAGAAAAAAGTATGCCAAGGATGTTTACCGTATTTCAGAGGATAAGGTCGAGGGCGTAATAAACAGAATGGATAAGTCGAGAGCAAATTATTATCAGTTCTATTCAGATAATGACTGGGGAGATATGAAAAACTATGATCTGTGTCTTAACAGCGGAAAGCTCGGAGTAGACGGATGCGTAAGGCTTATAGTTTCATATCTGAAGATCAGGGGACTTATAGATCCCGTATAAGAAATGAGGTATCTTTTATGAAAAAATATACCTATCTCGGAAAATCAAACGGAAAAAGATTTTGTATAGATGGAGTAAATGTATTAGCAGAAAAGTGGAGAACAAAGGGTGAATGTGATATCGTTCTTGATCCGGAAACAAATGAGCCGTACAGCTTTTCTGTCTATACAGTCGAAAGAAAGGACAGGACAGTTACATTTCTTGCCGGTCATTTTAATAATGATAATGACTGGGTATTCTTTAAAGAATATACGGAAGATGATCTGTTTTTCTGAATATAATCTGTTTTGGAGGAAAGAACATAATGAACAAAGAAGAATTAATGATCGGCGCATTGCTTGATCTTAGCAAGACCTATGCTGCAAAGCTTTTTGACGGGCTGACATATCCGTGGGAAGCGCTGCCGAAAATATCTGAATTCATAAAGTCGGTAGGACCGACTCTGAGCAAGGATGAATTCGATCAGATAGGCGATAACATATGGGTGGCAAAAACTGCTGTTGTTGCGCCCACAGCATTTCTGAGTGGTCCGCTTATTATCTGTCCCGGAGCAGAGGTAAGGCATTGTGCTTTTATCAGGGGCAGCGCAATTGTCGGCTGCGGAAGCGTTATTGGCAATTCAACAGAGCTTAAAAACAGTGTCATCTTTCAGGACGCACAGGTTCCGCATTATAATTATGTCGGCGACTCTATACTTGGTTATAAGGCACACCTCGGCGCAGGCGCCATTACATCCAACCTCAAATCAGACAGGAGTATTGTTACAGTCCCCGATGATGAAGGCAGGATAAATACCGAGCTTAAAAAATTCGGCGCTATTGTAGGAGATAATGTTGAGGTTGGCTGTAATTCCGTATTGAATCCGGGAACAGTTATAGGAAGGGGCACAACAGTTTATCCGCTTTCAATGGTAAGAGGTACTGTACCCGCAAACAGCATATATAAAAAAGCAGGCGAAATAGCAGATAAAATTTAAAAGCAGGGGGAGTCACATTTGGAAGTTTTTGATCTTTATGATAAGGACAGACAAAAGACCGATAAAACGATGAAAAGGGGTATGGCTGTTCCCGATGATCATTACATGATGGTAGTTCATGCTGCATTGTTTGGCAGCGACGGAAAAATGCTCATACAGCAGCGGCAGAATGATAAGGAAAGCTGGCCTGATCTCTGGGATCTGACAGTGGGCGGTCATGTAATAAGCGGAGAAACAAGCTCGGAATGTGTCGGCAGGGAGCTTGATGAGGAGCTGGGAATAAAAATAGATTTCTCTGATAAACGTCCATGTTTCACTGTTATTTTTGATACAGGCTTTGATGATTATTATGTTGTCACTATGGATGTGGATCTGAACGATATCAATTTGCAGACAGAGGAGGTCCAGGCTGCAAGATGGGCAAGTCTTGAAAAAATACTTGAGATGATAGATAAGGGTGTTTTTATCCCGTATAAAAAAAGCCTGATAAAGATGCTTTTTGAAATGAAGGGTTCTATCGGTGCCCATAGAAAGAAACGCACTCCATATTCGTGAGTATAATTTTGACGGTAATAAAAATATGTTATTCAAGTATTGAAAAAATGCGCTGCGGATATTATAATATATATATGCTATGCAGTCCCGGAAAAACTATTCAAAGGATATGTGTGGAAATGCTTCGCACAATGATCTATGAAAAAAATATCAGAGACTGTTTTCGCAGTAAAAGGTAATTACAAAAAAGAAAGGAAAGTCAGTTATGGTACAGATCACAAAGGATACAATAGTAGGAGATATTCTTGATATTGATGCATCAACAGCACCTCTGTTTCTTGAANNNNTGAAATAGGAATGCATTGCCTTGGCTGTCCGGCTTCAAGGGGCGAGACTATCGAGCAGGCTTGCATGGTTCACGGTGTAAATGCAGATGAGCTTGTTGCAAAGCTCAATGCTCATATCGCAGCAAATCAGTAAGTTTTTTTGAAGAGCCGCAGAGAAAAACAGCTCTGCGGCTATATTTATGCAGAGGGTGAAATTATTGAAGCTGGATGAAAGACTGTCGCTTTGTGCGTCATTTGTCAGGGAGAAGAAAATGGTTGCTGATATAGGTACAGATCATGCATATCTGCCCGTATATCTTGTAAAAAGCGGAAAAACCGATTTTGCTGTAGCTGCGGATGTAAGAGTCGGGCCGCTTGAAAATGCAGCGGGAAACATTGCCGAAAACGGTCTTTCGGACAGAATAAAAACAGTCCTGTCTGACGGTCTTGATAAAATATCACCAGAAGAGGCTGACGATATTGTAATTGCCGGAATGGGCGGGGAGCTGATCGCAAGAATAATCGAGGATGCTCCGTGGCTTAAAAACAGTGAAAAGCATCTTATCCTGCAGCCTATGACAAGAGCTGAGGAGCTGAGGTCATATCTTTCCCGCAGCGGATTCAGGATAATCAGCGAGAAAGCCTGTATCTCATGCAAAAAGTGCTACAGCGTCATGCTTTGTGAATATGACGGTATAATCAGGGAGTGCAGCGATCTGTACAGATATATAGGTGATCTTGTCAGTGATGAAAGCATTGAAGCGGGAAGATATATTTATATTGTAACTGAAAAGCTGAAAAAGAAAATAAAAGGCTTTGGCAGGGATACATCCGAATATGAAAGTCTTTCATCAATTATAACACAGTTAGAGCAGATAACAGCGGAAAGGAATGGCAATAATGACATCAGCATTGGAAATATATGAATATATAGACAGCTTTGCGCCGTTTGACAGCGCAATGGGCTTTGATAATGTAGGATTGCTTGTAGGTGACATGAATGCAAAGTCGGAGAAGGTACTGCTTGCGTTGGATATCACATCAGATGTTATTGAAGAAGCGGTAAAAAAGAATGTTTCAATTATTGTGACCCATCATCCGATAATATTCAATCCGCTGAAAAAACTGACGGCGGACAGTCTGCAGTATAAGCTTGCCAGGAACGATATTACAGTAATATCTGCACATACAAATTTAGATATCTGTAACGGCGGAGTAAACGATACCTTAGCCCGTATCATAGGACTGAGCTTTGATGTAAATACTAATGAGGACTGTTATCTGACAGGTGAAATTGAGAAGGCTGTAAATTGCAGAGAATTTGCAGACCTCATTTGTAATAAAATCGGCTGTAAAGGTGTGAGGTTTGCAGAGAAAAAAGGCAGTATCAAAAAAGTAACTGTTTCCTGCGGAGCAGGGGGCGGGAATATTTTTGAAGCTGCGGCGCAGAATTCAGATGCATTTCTTACAGGTGAAATAAAACATCACGAGATATTATTTGCAAGAGAGAATAATATAGCCGTTTATGATATCGGACATTTCCGCAGTGAGGATATCATTATTGACAGATTGGTTAAAATATTTGCTGAACGTTTTCCCGGAACGGTTTTTGAAAAGGCGGAAAGCGACAGTGAAGATATAAGTTATTATATACCGTAAAAGGAGGAGAATATGGCACTTGACGGTGTATTTTTAAGACATATAAAAAAAGAGATCGAAAGCAGACTTACAGACAGTAAGGTTGATAAGATATATCAGCCTATGCGTGATCAGCTTGTACTGTCCATGCGATCGAGAGAAGGGACTGACCTTCTGCTGATATCTGCAAGGGCGAACAGTCCGAGAATAAATATAACAAATGTAAAGCCCGAAAATCCGAAGGTGCCGCCGATGCTTTGTATGCTTCTGAGAAAAAGGCTGACAGGCGCAAGACTCCGCAGAGTGATCCAGCCGGAGCTTGAAAGACTGCTCATGCTTGAATTTGAGGGAAAAAACGAGCTTGGGGATACGGTAATGCTGTCATTAGCTGTAGAAATAATGGGACAGTACAGCAATATCATATTTATAGATGAAAACGGGGCAATAATTGATGCAGTAAAGCGTGTTGATGCTTCAATGTCCTCGCAAAGACTTGTACTTCCCGGAATGAAATATGAACAGCCGCCCAAGCAGTCAAAGATTTGTATGCTGAGCTGTGAAGCAGAGGATATAATCAAGGCTGTAGAGTCTGTCCCGGGGTCAAAGCCCTTGAATAAAGCCTTGCTTTCAGTTATACAAGGCGTGTCACCGATAATCTGCCGGGAGCTTGAATACCTGACGGGCAGGGGAGCGGATGTGTTTTCTGATGATCTTGATGAGGAAAGACGTACAAGGCTTTCATATTTTCTGAAAAGAGATATAGCCCTTGTCCGTGAATGCAGCGGAGAACCTTTTCTTATCACTGATATGAAAAATAAGCCTATAGACTTTACATATGAATACATACAGCAGTATGGCAGCGGAAGAGCAAAAAAGGAAGCGGATTCATTCAGCGAACTTCTTGATCTGTATTATGCAAAAAAGGATAATGCTGATGCAATAAGGTCAAAGGCTGAGGATCTTACAAAGCTGCTCAATAATGCCGCATCAAGGCTTATAAGAAAGATATATGCACAGACTGATGAGCTTAAAAGCTGCGCCGACAGGGAACAGCTGCGAATAAGCGGTGATCTGCTGCAGGCAAATCTGTACCGTATTGAAAAGGGAGCTTGTGAATGCAGGGTTGAGAATTTCTATGATGAAAATATGTCAGAGGTAACGATCAAGCTTGATCCCGCATTAAGCGCAGCTGCAAATGCCCAGCGCTATTATAAAAGCTACCAAAAAGCAAAAACTGCCGAGCAGGTTCTTAAAGTTCAGATAGAGAAAGCAGAAAGCGAGCTGGATTATGTATCCTCAGTTCTGGATTCAATAAGCCGTGCGGAAACGGTCAGGGAGCTTGGAGAGATAAGACAGGAGCTTATCGAACAGGGCTATATTAAAATGAAGGGCAAAAAACAGAAGCCCGATCAGCCGCTTCCGCCAAAGGAATATATTTCCAGTACAGGTTTCCGTATCCTTGTCGGCAGAAATAATAAGCAGAATGATAAGCTGACTCTTAAACAGGCGGATAAAAATGATCTCTGGTTTCATACAAAGGATATACCCGGTTCACATACAATTATCATTACCGGAGGAAAAGAGCCGGATGATGATACTATGCTTATGGCGGCGTCGCTTGCGGCTTATAACAGCAAGGCAAGAGAAGCGGGGAAGGTGCCAGTTGATTTTACAAAGGTACGCTATGTAAGCAAACCTCAGGGTTCAAAGCCGGGGATGGTAATATATGTAAACCAGCAGACTATGTTTGTTACCCCTGAAAACTTTGAAAAAGAATAAAAATATATCATGCAATTTATTGTCTGACACACTGTTTTCATTTTTATGATACAGCTGAGAACCTGTGATACTGAACAAAAAAATTGATGTTGTTTTGTTTAGTTGTACAGCATGACATTATATCTGTATTCAATATATGTTAATTTATGTAAAAAATGCTAAATTTATATCCTATTCTTAATGTTATTTGTGTTAAAAATAGAAAAAATCATTATTCTATAAAAGAACTTTAATTGTCAAAATATGTAATATGATTGATAAGGACGAAGTTAAAGAGAAAAATAATGAAATGAGAATTTGGAGGATTAGTTATGATCATACAGATCATCCTCGCACTTGGAGGACTCGGTCTCTTCCTTTATGGAATGAAACTGATGGGAGAAGGACTTGAACTTGCAGCCGGTTCCAATCTGAGGACGCTGCTCGAAAAGCTGACGACAAATCGTTTTCTCGGAGCGCTTGTGGGCGTTGTTGTAACGGCCATTATACAGAGCTCAACGGCAGTATCGGTAATGTGCATAGGCTTTGTCAATGCAACGATAATGAATATCGGTCAGGCTATGGGCGTAATAATGGGCGCCACCATTGGTACTACTGTTACCAGTGTTCTTTTGTCGATCAGGATATCTGATTATGCGCCGCTTGCAATTTTTATAGGCGCTATTATGGTTATGATCTGTAAAAAGAACAATCAGAAATATATCGGTCAGATAATTGCCGGATTCGGTATTCTGTTTTACGGAATGTCGACTATGAGTCAGAATCTCAAGCCGATAGCAGAATCTGAATTTTTCAAGAATATCATAACTTCCGTAAGTAATCCTATTATAGGTGTAATTTTTGGTATAATTTTTGCCGCAGTACTTCAGAGTTCATCAGCGGCTGTAGGTGTTTTGCAGGCATTGGGTGCGGCAAGTGCGCTTGCACTTCCGGATTCCGTTTATATGGTATACGGCATCCATATCGGCGCCTGTGTAACGGCAGTTATTTCAACTATAGGCGCAACAAAGGCTGCCAAGCGCACAGCGCTTTCATATGTATTGTTTACAGCTCTAGGAACATTCCTGTTTGCTCTTATCTCGGCATTTACGCCGTTTAACAGCTTTATTCAGAATGTTACGGACAGTGTTCCGTTCCAGATATCGCTTGTTCATATTATTTCAAGTATCATATCAACATTTGTCATGCTTCCCTGTGTTGATATTATCATTAAGATATCGACAATTATTATTCCCGGAGAAGAAGAAGGCGAGAAGGAAGCATGCAGACTCAAATATGTTGATGAACGTCTGCTTAAAACACCTCCTTTTGCTGTATCTCAGGTCACAAAAGAGATCGACAGAATGGGTAATCTTGCAAAGAAAAATTTTGCATTATCAATGAAGGCATTTATGAATAAAGACGCTGCAAAGATAAAAGAGGTTGAAGAAAACGAGGAAGTCATCGACTATATGAATATGGCAATAACAGATTTCCTTGTAAAGCTCAATGGTCTTAATCTTGAGGACAGCGACCGTCTGAAGATCGGTTCATATTATCATGTTGTCAGCGATATGGAGCGTATAGGCGACCATGCAGAAAATATCTGTGAGCTTGCAAATATGCTTATTACAAAGGAAGAATCATTCAGCGAGGATGCTGCTTCCGAGATAGAGAGCATGAATACACTTGTTACAAATATCATTGATGATTCTCTTAAAATGTTTGAATCAAGTCATTTTGATCAGAAAATGATCGACCTTGTAAGCACGATAGAAGAAGAGATCGATGACAAAACGGCACTGTATAAGGACAAACATATTGACAGGCTCAGCGAAGGCAAATGCAATGCTACTGTAGGCACTCTGTTTATGGAGCTTTTGACAAATCTTGAAAGAATTGCCGATCACAGCACAAATATTGCATTTTCAATGTATCCTAAGAAGCATACCGGAAAAGAAGAGGCTGTTCAAGCATGATCTCATAAATGCATTTATAAAAGAAAATAATTTAAAGCGTAGCAGTTTTACAGGCTGCTGCGCTTTTTTTGCTCGTTTACAATATTTTCCGAGGAATAAAACGACCGGCGAAAACCAGATCTCTGATCTGAATTTTTCCGGTCGTTTTTCTGTACTCTGTTATCTTAATATAATTAGCTGAATAAGAAACGTCTGTATCATTTTACTGTAGCCGTAAAATACGATCTTTCAACTGTTCCCGATGCATCCATAACATCTATACGGATATTATAGGAGCCTGCTGCTGTCGGTTTGAATCTTGCGGAAGCTTTTGACGTATACTTGTCGCCAAGGAGTTTGAATGTGGTATTAGTGCTGCGCTTGAAATAGAATGAATATCTGTATGGCGCTTTTCCGCCGACTGCCTTGCCGATCATCGGGATAGCTGTGCCCTGCTTAACGCTTGTTCTGCCAACAACGGAAACGTTTGTTAGTTTAAGCTCGCTTACTGCCTTGACGGTAAAGAGCTTCTGAGCCTTTGTACCGTCAGCATCCCTGATTATTACCTTGATCTCATAATCAGCCTCGGATGTCGGAGCAAATGCAACGCTTGTATTTGTGCCGTATTCTGTTCCGAGGGTTTTCCATAAGCTGTTGCCGCTTCTTCTGTAGTAATATGCATAGGCGTAGGGTGATGTGCCGCCCTTTGCGCTTGCTGCAATTCTTACCTTATCACCGATCTGAACGATATTGCTGTTGATAACTGAGGTGTTTTCAAGTACTGCCGCACCGTATGATTTTACGGTAAATGTCTTTTCACTGGAAATTCCTTTGCTGTCCTTTACAATGACCTTTACATCAAATTCCGCAGCAGCGGTCGGAGTAAAGCTTGCTGTTGTTTTGTCGGTGAATTCATTTCCTATAGTTTTCCATTCACTATTGGTTGTACGCTTATAATAATATGAATATGTATAAGGAGCAGTTCCTCCCAAAGCGCTGCCTGTAATGGTTACGGGTGTTCCTGTCTTGACCTCTGAGGCATTTAACGTTGAATTGTTTTTAAGTGGAACCATTTCAGAATTTTCTTTGCAGAGTATGGTTACTGTCTTTGTTTCGGCATCATATTCAAGATTCAGATATTTGTTCTTTCCAAGACCGTGAGCCGTAATACTCTTTCCTCTTTCACTCATTTTTTCAAGTGTAAAAGTAAAGCTCTTGTTATTCTCAAAGTCAAATATTGCGCTCTCGGAAAGAGCATAATATTTTCCTGTAGCTCTGTCATACAGACTGAAGCTGAGTGAATTATCCGATGAAGCGTCATATGTTGTTCTGAATTTGCCGTCGCTTTCCAGTGTGAAGAACTTGTCGATATCTGTCCAGTTATGCTCGTCTGTTACATAGTAAAGCATTGCATATCTGTTATCCTCAACATTCTTCAGAGCGACCGTATCATCAACAGAATAAACAGGAGTATTGAATGTACGGGAGCCTTCCATTACATAGCTGTATTTGGGATAAATAAGCTCTTTTGTGATATTCGCACCATAGAAAACTATTCTGTGAATCCTTTGACGGGTTCATCAGTCCGCTGTAATACGGATCATCCATTCTGTCGCCTGCGCCGAAGCCCTTTACGGGAGCATGTTGTATAAGGAAGATATTTCTGTCATTATAGTTCTTTTCAAGAAGATCTGTTACCCAGTCCAGCTGTTCATCCGTAAGCACATCATACTTGCCCGGGGATTTATTCAGTTCAAGCGCCATGAAAATAAACATATCGCCGGTTTTAGGCTCTATCATATAATAGTACGGTTTTCCGCTGTCTGATCCGTCCGTACCTGACGCTTTTATAAATGATTTCAGACCGCTGGAAACATCCTGACGCAGATCGTGATTGCCGTCGGATTCCCATATAGGATTTACATAATCACTCTTGCTGAGGATCTTTTCATAGACCTCCCATTCCTTATCAGGACCGGAATCATTTGTAACACAGTCGCCGGAAACTATTATATAATCCGAACCCATCTTTGTACTGAAATCAAGAGCCTGTTTAAGATTTGCTTCTGCATTTACATACCAGAAGTTGCCCTTGTCTATATGGATATCTGAATAAGTGCTGAATGTATAAAGCAGTCTGCCGCTTTCATTTTCCAGCCGTCTGCTAAATGGGATATTATAGACGGCATAGGCATCGGACACATTAAGAGAACCTGTTGTTGCGATAAGCTTTGTAGCATTTGCGGGGATAACGGTATGATAGCCCATTGTTACAGTTTTCGTGGAATTATCCTTCATGCTCAGTTCAGCTATTGGATAATAGCCTGTCAAATCACTCTGGTCATCAGCCCAGTATAATTTATATGTACCGCTTTTTTCTGCATAAAGGCTTATCGTACCCTGTGCATAACCGGAGGAAATACCGCCTTCAAATGAATAGCTTAAATTGCTGTCCTCAATTGAATTAAAGGACTTTCTGCCAAGAAGCTGATATGAGCTTTTGACATAAGCCTTACCGTCCTCGTCCTGATGGATTATCTGAACAACGATAAATATATCGGGATCCGGCACAACAGCATGTGTAGAGCAAAGCAATGCATAGTCTGTACCGTCGTCAACTGTATTTTTGCCAAGATATGCAAGCGGCGTACAGCTCACCCCGTCAATATACTGGAATATCTTATTGAAGGGTTTTGCAACTTCATCTGGAAGCTGACAGGATGAAAGATTTTCAGGCACTTCCATTGATCCGGGTGCAGGCTCGCCCGATAATGGATAGGAATGATCCTTTTAGCATAATCCTCGATATTAAAATCCTCAACGCTTGCAATTTCCGCATTTCCGTCTAAATGTTCGTAAACCGTTACATCTTTAAGTACACATTCTGCGCCGTTTTCCATACTTTGTTGTTTACATATCAAAGCATAATTTGAACCTGCAACTACCTGAGTGCCGTAATATGCCAGCGGGATAAGCGGCATACCATAATAGCTTTCCATAGCCTTTTCAAATGCTGACTGGACATGTGAGGGCAATCGTCCTCCCGTTGTTTCAGCGGTTACCGACCATGATGAAGCAGCGCTTTGTGCGAATGTAGTAAGATACGCTGTCTGTGTCATAGGTACCGTAACTGCGAGTGATAGCATTACAGCTAAAATTCTTGATGTGTTTTTTGATCTCATAATGCATTGTCCTTTCTAAAGAATAGAATATTTATAGTTTATTTTATCACAAATAACATAAATAGTAAATAAATTTTAATTATTTTTGTATATGGCATATATAATTTGAAGTGTGAAAAAACAAAAATGATTTATACACACATTATTTTTTCGCTGGGGATTATAACCTCATAGTCTTTAAAACAGCAGCAATGGAGAAAAGTATGTTCTGAACAATTCGGAAAGCCAATATATAATAAAAAACTGTTGATATACAATAGAAAATATGGTAGAATATAATGGATAATGTATATCAGGCAATAATTAACAGAATTCTGTTACATTAATATAAACTGCCATGTACGAACACAAATAATCACTAATCGGGAGTAACAAATGGATAATAATACAGATCAGCTGACAGTAAATGTGATCGGAGCCGGTCTTGCGGGCTGTGAAGCAGCCTGGCAGATCGCTGAACGAGGAATCAAGGTTAAGCTGTATGAAATGAAACCATATAAAAAAACGCCTGCACATTCGAGCGATCTTTTTTGCGAGCTTATCTGCTCCAATTCATTGAAGGCTGCAAGGGTCGAAAGTGCAGCCGGACTTCTTAAAGAGGAAATGCGCCGTCTTGGCAGCCTTCTGATGCAGTGTGCAGATAAATGCGCTGTACCTGCGGGCGGTGCTCTTGCTGTTGACAGGAATGATTTTTCGAAGATGGTCACGGAAAAAATATGCGCTCATCCGAATATTGAGGTCATAGCGGAGGAAATAACGGATTTTCCGGAAGGTTCAGTGACAGTTGTTGCAACAGGACCGCTGACAAGCGAGGCTTTTTCTGAGAAAATAATTGAAAGATGCGGCGGAAGCCTGCATTTCTTTGATGCGGCAGCTCCTATTGTTACTGCGGAAAGTATTGATATGGAATGTGCATTTACAGCCTCCCGATATGATAAGGGCGGGGATGACGCATATATAAACTGTCCGATGAATAAGCAGGAATATGAGGATTTTCATGCTGCACTTGTAAGCGCAGAACGTGCGCCGAGACATGATGTTGATGTTATGAACCCGAAGGTTTATGAAGGATGTATGCCTGTAGAGATACTTGCCGGAAGGGGAGTAGATACTCTGCGTTTCGGACCTATGAAGCCTGTAGGACTTAAAGACCCGAGGACAGGTCACAGACCATGGGCTGTATTGCAGCTGAGAACAGAAAACAGCGAAAAGACGCTTTATAATCTTGTCGGATTTCAGACAAATCTGAAATTTCCGGAGCAGAAAAGAGTTTTCGGTATGATACCTGCTCTGAAAAATGCTGAATATGTAAGATACGGCGTTATGCACAGGAATACATTTCTTGATTCACCGAAGCTTTTGAATTCAGATTATGCTATGAAAAGTGACCCCGATCTGTTTTTTGCGGGACAGATGACAGGAGTTGAGGGCTATATGGAATCAGCCGGCAGCGGACTTCTTGCAGGCATTAACGCAGCAAGAAGGATAATGGGCAAGCCTTCACTTATTCTGCCGAAGGAAACAATGCTCGGAGCGCTTGCGGATTATGTTGCAAACTGCGAATCAAAGGATTTCCAGCCGATGGGCGCAAATTTAGGTATCCTGCCGCCGCTTGATGTTCATATCCGTGACAAGCGTGAACGTGCCGCTGCATATGCAAAAAGAGCATTGGATGTGTTAGAGGACAGCTGTAAGACGCAAGTTATAAAATAGATCTGTCCCAGATTTGGAGGAAGATTATGAAAGTTATAATTGATGCATTCGGAGGAGATAATGCTCCGCTTGCAGTACTGAAGGGAAGTATCCTTTCAGTAAAGGAAAATCCCGATATAAATATCGCCTTTGTCGGCAATGAGGATAAAATAAAAAAAAGTGCAGAGGAAAACGGGCTGGATATTTCAGGCTTTGAGATATTTCATGCAGATTCCGAGCTTACAATGGAGGATGACCCCGGAGCAGTTCTCAAGGAAAAGAAGGACAGCTCAATGGCTGTGGGTCTGAAGCTTGTATCTGAAGGAAAGGGCGACGCATTTGTCAGCGCAGGAAACAGCGGGGCTATCACACTTGGCGCAACAATCATCGTCAAGCGTATCAAGGGTGTAAAAAGACCTGCTTTTGCACCTATCATGCCGACCTCCGGCGGGCCGTTCATGCTTATAGACGGAGGGGCAAATGTTGAGGTGCGTCCGGAGATGTTAAGACAGTTTGCAATAATGGGCAGCGTTTATATGGAAAAGATACTCGGTATCGAAAATCCTAAAGTCGTGCTTGCAAATGTCGGAACAGAGGATCATAAGGGCGATACTCTCAGACGTGAGACGTTTGCACTGCTCAAACAGACTGATGTCAATTTTGTAGGCAATACGGAAGCAAGGGATATTCCAACAGGTATTGCGGATGTCGTTGTTGCAGACGGTTTTACGGGAAATATCATTGCAAAGATGTATGAGGGTGCTGCAAAAGAAATTGTCGGAATGTTCAAGGGCGCATTTTATAAGAACCTTAAAACAAAGCTTGCAGCGCTTATGTTAAAAAAGGAAATGTATGAGCTGAAACAGTATTTTGATTATAACCGATATGGCGGCGCAGTTGTAATGGGCGTGAATAAACCTGTTTTCAAGGCTCATGGAAGTGCAAATGAAGTAGCGATCGCTGCTGCGATAAAGGCGGCAGCCGAATATGCGAAAACGGGAGCTATTGAACTTATAGCAAAGAAAATTGAAGAAATAAATAAACAAAGTACCGAGGGATAAAAATGAAAGAGCTTGAAAAGCGAATTGGATATACATATAAAAACATAGGATTTCTTGAAAATGCCCTGACTCATTCATCATATGCAAATGAGGTCAGACATGGAGCAAAAAGTAACGAAAGACTTGAATTTTTAGGCGATGCAGTACTCAGTATAGTTGTATCTGATTATATATACCGCAACTGTCCCAAGCTGCCGGAGGGCGAGCTTTCAAAGCTGAGAGCTGCGCTTGTATGTGAAAAGAGTCTGTGCCGTTTTTCGGCGGCGCTTGGAGTTGGGGATTATCTGCGCTTGTCAAAAGGAGAAAAAAACCTCAGAGGAAACGAGCGTCCGTCCATACTTGCAGATGCGTTTGAAGCGATAATTGCCTCAATTTATCTTGACGGAGGGATGGAGAATGCAAGAAAGTTTGTCCTGCGTTTTGTTGAGCCGGAGATAAAGAATCCCAAGCCCAGGGCTTTTAAGGATTACAAGACCACTTTGCAGGAGATCATCCAGAAGAATCCGGAGGAGAAGCTTTCTTATGTGCTTACAGGCGAGGAAGGTCCCGATCATGATAAACATTTCACTGTAGAGGTTCACCTTAATAACAATGTCATAGGCAAGGGCGGCGGCAGAAGCAAAAAGGAAGCCGAGCAGCAGGCAGCAAGGGAAGCACTCAAGCTTATGGGATACTGATCTGACAAAAGAGGTAAAGAATGAAACTGATATCTTCCCAATTGTCAGACAGCAGAAAAAAGTCTTTTGTTGCTGCGGGCTGCTATTACCTTTTATTGCT
>DEHG01000067.1:21838-32457 GCA_002351795.1 Ruminococcaceae bacterium UBA2806
GCCGATATGGTTTTTGCCTGCTTTTATTCTCAGCAGAAGATTTGACAGCAAAATGTATGCCCGTAAAAAGGAAATGTTTTCGTTTAAAAAGTCTCATGCACCTTATCTGTTGATAATAATTGCATTTGCTGCTCATCATGCCATGTTAATGTTTCGGTTTAACGGCGGTATTAGTATTAAAAGCGGTTTTTCCTTTGCAGATGTTGTGATAGCTGCCTCGGTAGGTCTGTCAGAGGAAATGGTTTTCAGAGGTTATCTTCTTAATGCTGCATTAAAGGAAAATAATATGCTTAACAATATAATTGCAGCTGCCTGCAACAGCATATTGTTTTTGATGATACATTTCCCTGTATGGTACAGGAAAGGCGTTCTGATAACATATTTATCAAACGGATCGTTTATCCAGATAATAGTTCTTAGTCTGATATTCAGCTTTGTTTTTATCAAAACCAAAAGCATAGTGATCCCTGCAATACTTCATATGGTATGGGATGTTCTGTGTTTTATGCAGTGATACAGCGGAGGTGAACATTATGTCACATTCAAATATTGCTATTTTTGTCCCGCATAACGGATGTCCTCATCAGTGCAGCTTTTGCAGTCAGAAGGATATTACAGGTCAGGGATATCAGCCGGATCATGAGGATGTGATAAAGGCTGTCGAAACGGCAAGGAAAAGTCTCAAAGAACAGACAAAAAATGCTGAGATCGCTTTTTTCGGCGGCAGCTTTACGGCAATTGACAGAAAATATATGAATGAATTGTTGTCCGCAGCGTCACCTTATGTAAAAAGCGGTGAATTTGCAGGTATAAGGCTTTCGACCCGCCCAGATGCAATTGACGATGAAGTGCTGAAAATACTGAAAAACAGCGGCGTAACTTCAATTGAACTTGGCGCACAAAGTATGGATGATGATGTCCTGCTTATGAATGAAAGAGGCCATACGGCAGCTGATGTTGTAACAGCATCGGAATTGATAAAGGAATACGGCTTTTCGTTAGGGCTGCAGATGATGACGGGGCTTTACGGCAGCAGCTTTGAAAAGGACAGGGAAACGGCAGAAAAGCTTGCCGGTCTCGGACCCGATACAGTCAGGATATATCCCACTGTTGTAATGAAGGGTACAAAGCTGTATGAACTGTATGTCAGCGGAAAATACTTACCGCCTGATACAATGCAGTCCGTTCCGCTTTGCGCCGGACTTCTGAGATTTTTTGAGGACAGGGATATAAATGTTATCCGCCTCGGTCTGCATGACAGTCCGAGTCTGAGAGAAAGCATGGCTGCGGGAGCATTCCATCCGTCATTCCGTGAATTGTGCGAAAGCAGAATAATGCTTGAAAACCTTCTTGATGTTTTAAGGGAAAAGAAGATCGACAAGGGTAATGTTACTGTCGTTGTAAATCCGAAAAGCATTTCAAGGTTTAAAGGACAGAAAAAAGCTAACATTAAGGAGCTTGAAAGCAGGGGAATGAAAATAGATGTGGTCACGGATGATCTGCTCGGAAAATACGAGGTCAGGATCCGGGAGTAAATTGTTAAAAAAACTGATTAATATACAGAGGAAAAAAGTTCTAAAGGAAAGATACGGCAGCCTGCCGGTCAGGAAGTGATAAATTGAAATTAAAAGCATTGGAAGTTCAGGGATTTAAAACATTCCCCGATAAGACAAAGTTAAGCTTTACAGAAGGCATAACTGCTGTTGTAGGACCTAACGGCAGCGGAAAAAGCAATATAAGTGATGCGATACGCTGGGTGCTTGGAGAGCAGTCGGCAAAAGCGCTTCGCTGCTCCAAAATGGAGGACGTTATATTCAACGGTACACAGCAGAGAAAAAAGACAGGCTATGCTCAGGTTACTTTGTCTTTTGATAATACAGACAGAGCCTTGCAGTTTGACGGAGATGATGTTTCCATCACAAGGAGGTTTTACCGTTCGGGAAACAGTGAATACCTTATCAACAACACCGCCGTAAGACTACAGGATATACATGAGCTTTTTATGGATACAGGTCTTGGACGTGACGGATATTCAATGATCGGTCAGGGTAAGATAGACAGTATCGTGGCGACAAAGGGAGAGGATCGCCGTGAAATATTTGAGGAAGCGGCAGGTATCTCCAAATTCCGCTATAAAAAAGCTGATGCAGAAAGACGGCTTGGCAAAACGGAGGATAATCTTGTCCGCCTGCGTGATATAATGACCGAGCTTGAAGGCAGGGTCGAGCCGCTGAGGATACAATCCGAAAAGGCAAAGGCATATCTTGAATATGCGGAAGAAAAAAAGGGACTTGAGATCGCATTATGGCTTAAAACTCTTGATCGTTCTGCCGCTTTGGTAAGGGAACAGGAGGATAAGCTTGCGATAGCCAATTCTCAGTATAAGGAAACAGAGGATATACTGGACAGTATCAGGGATGAAAATGATGAAATAGATTCAAAGCAGAATTTATTAAGCATACAGATTGAAGAAGCAAGAAACAAAGCATTGGAAAATGAGCATGACGCCGCCGAAAAGCGTTCCGAGATAGCAGTTCTGCAAAGCGATATCAAGCATAATGCAGAAACAGCCGAAAGAATACGCAGCGAGATCAAAGCATATTCTGATTCAGGAAAAGAGCTTAAAGAGCTTATTTCTGTAAAGCGCAGGGAAATAGAAGAAATGCGAAAGAAGCTTGAATTGCAAAAGCAGGAGCAGCAGCAGTATATCGAGGAGCTTTCAAGACTGCGGTCGGGAGAATCTGATTCAGCAGATAAGCTTTCGGAGCTAAATGCAGGACTTGCAAAGCTGACTTCACAGGCGTCTGACGCAAAGATAAAATATATGACATCGGAAAGCCAGATAAATGAGCTTTCCGAAAGAATAAAGATCACCGAAAATAATATACTTGCAAAGCAGTCACAGATCAAAACACTTGAAGCAATTATCAAGGATTATGAAAAGATGTTTATTGATTGTGAAGAAAGCATAAACTCCCTTGGTTCAAAGATAGAAAAGCAGCAGGAAAGCATTGATTCGCAGAAAAACAAATGCGATGAATACAATAAAAAACTGCAGTCGCTCAGAGTATCGGCTCAGCAAAAGTCTGAAAGGGCAAAAATGCTTGAAGATCTCGAAAGGAATCTTGAAGGCTTTACTCACAGCGTTAAAACCATAATGCGTGAAGCAAAAAAGGGTAAGCTTTCCGGAATACACGGTCCTGTTTCAAGGGTAATACATACGCCGTCTGAATACAGTACAGCTATAGAGATAGCTCTCGGTGCGGCAATGCAGAATATCGTCACAACAAATGATGCGGATGCAAAGGCGGCAATAGCGTTTCTGAAAAGAAATGACGGCGGCCGTGCGACCTTCCTTCCTATGTCAACAATAAATGGAAGAACTCTTAATGAAAACGGTCTTGAAAAATGCGAGGGCTTTATCGGCATTGCCTCTGAGCTGTGTTCATGTGACGATTGCTACAGGGGCATACTTGAAAACCTTTTAGGCAGGATAGTAGTTGCCGAAAACCTCGATCAGGCTGTTGTTATTGCAAAAAAATACGGTTATCGTTTCCGTATAGTTACGCTTGACGGTCAGGTAGTCAATACGGGCGGTTCGCTTACAGGCGGCTCGCTTTCAAAAAGTACCGGTCTGCTCGGCAGAACAGGTGAGATAGAAAAACTCAGAAAACAGGCTGCCGAATTGATGCAGCGCATTAAAAAGGGTGAAGACCTTCTTGAAGGCGAAAATGAAAAGCTAAGTCAGCTTAAAGAGAAATTATCGGAGTTAAATGAAAGTATAGCTGTTTCAAAGGAAGATAAAATAAAAATAGAAGCCGAAATCAGAAGCAGGCATACCGAGCTTGAAAATACAAAAAGCTCATTAAAGGAAAGCACTTCTGAAAAGGAAAGCACTGAAAAAAAGCGCAGAGATCTTACAGATCAGATGGAGGATTCGAGAAAAGAGCTTGGCAGATTTCAGGCGGAGATATCGAAGAATGAGGAATTGCTCAGAAAGCTTACCGGCTCAAAGGATGAGCTTGTAAAAAGCCGTGAAAAAATCAGTGAAAAGCTGCAGGATGTAAGACTCAGGATCATCGGCATAGAAAACGAGATCAGCGTTACCGAAAGGGATATAGAGAATGCTGATGAACGTCTTTCAAATGCGGGGGATAAGATCAATCAGGGTCAGAAAGAGATAGAACAGATCGCTGAGAAAAACAAACTTGATTCTGAGACGATAAAAAAGCTTGAAGATAACGCAAAGGACCTTATGAAAAGCGCAGAGGAAATGAAAAGTCAGGTAACTGTTCTTTTGCAGGAGAGAATGGGGCTTGAAAAAAGACGCTCCGAGCTTCATAAGAATGAGCGTGAAAGGACAAGCGAAAGAGAAAAGATAAGCAGTGAGCTTGCACGTCTTGAGGAAAGGCGCAGCAGTCTGCAAAAAAACTATGATGAAATAATAGCAAAGCTCTGGGATGAATATGAACTGACAAAAAAAGAAGCCGAAAAAATCGCTGTTCCTATAAAGGAGCAGGGAAAGGCGCAGAGCCGTTTGTCCGAGCTGAAACAAAAAATAAAGAAACTCGGCAATATCAATGTCAGTGCGATAGAAGAATATAAGGAAGTCAGTGAAAGATACGAATTCATGAAGGTTCAGCTTGGAGATGTCGAAAAATCCAAATCCGAGCTTCTCCATCTTATCAATGATCTTACTAAGCAGATGAGAGAGATCTTCATTGACAGATTCAATCTTATCAATAAGAATTTTTCCGAAACCTTTGTAGAATTGTTCGGCGGAGGAAAGGCGTCGCTGTCACTGTCTGATCCGGAAAATGTGCTTACAACGGGCGTTGATATTTCCGTTGAGCCTCCGGGAAAGATAGTTTCTCATATAGAACTTCTGTCCGGCGGAGAAAAAGCTTTGGTTGCAATTGCTCTGTATTTTGCTATAATGAAGGTAAGACCTGCGCCGTTCTGTGTAATGGATGAGATCGAGGCTGCGCTTGATGATGTAAACGTATACAGATTTGCCGAATATCTCAGACGAATGAATGACAGGACTCAGTTTATATGCATTACCCACAGACGAGGAACAATGGAGGAAGCTGATGTTCTGTACGGAGTTACCATGCAGGACAGAGGCATATCAAAATTGCTTGAACTGAATGTAAGCGAGGTCGAACAAAAGCTTGGTATGAAGGCATAAACAAACTCTTATCAGGAGGAAGATGTTATGGGTTTTTTTGAAAAGATAAAAGAGGGACTTAAAAAGACAAGGGATGCGCTTTTCGGCAGGATAGACAAGATGCTGAAATCGTTTACCAAGATAGATGATGAATTATTTGAAGAGCTTGAAGAGCTGCTTGTAATGGGCGACGTAGGAATGTATACTGCGGAAAAGATCTGTAACGAGCTGAAAAAACGTGTCAAAGAGGAAGGAATAACCGATCCCCGTGAAATAAAGAGACTGCTGGAAGAGGTAGTAACAGAAATGCTTAAAGGCGGTCAGGAGCTTGATACAAGCTCCAAGCCTTCAGTAATTCTTGTCATAGGCGTCAACGGCGTCGGTAAAACAACTACCATAGGAAAGCTTGCCGCTAAATTCAAAAAGGACGGCAAGAAGGTCATTCTTGCGGCAGCAGATACATTCCGTGCAGCAGCTATAGATCAGCTTGAAATATGGGCGCAGAGAGCAAATGCCGATATTGTAAAGCAGAACGAGGGTTCCGATCCGGCAGCAGTCGTTTTTGACGCTATTTCCGCAGCAAAGGCAAGGGGTGCGGATATAATAATTGCTGATACGGCGGGAAGACTTCACAATAAAAAGAACCTTATGGGCGAGCTTGCAAAGATAAACCGTATAATTGACAGGGAGCTGCCCGATTCAGCAAAGGAAGTTCTGCTCGTCCTTGACGCAACAACAGGACAGAATGCTGTCAACCAGACTAAGGAATTCCGTGAAGCTGCGGGCATAACGGGTATCGTGCTAACCAAGCTTGACGGTACGGCAAAGGGCGGCGTTGTTCTTGCAATAAAAGAGGAGCTTGATGTTCCTGTAAAATTCATCGGAGTAGGAGAGCAGGTAGATGATCTCCAGCCCTTTGTTCCCGAGGAATTTGCAAAGGCATTGTTTGCAGATGAAAATACCATTGAGGAAGCAGCAAAAGCAGAAGCTGCCGAAGAAAATAAAGCTATATCTGAACAGACTGATGATGAAGCTGTACAGGAGGAGCATATTCCTGCAACAGCGGATATCTGGGCACAGATCGACGCAGAGGCGCAGGCAGAAAAACAGTCTCTTGCCGAGGATGAAGAAGCTGTAAAACAGAAAGAGCTTGGAGAACAGAAGGCAAGGGAGGAAGCAGAAAAAGAACGTCAGAGAAAGCGTGAAGAACGTAAAAGCCGTGCCAAAAAGCGTAACTGGAGTACGGATACTACCTCATCTGAAAGCACAGATACAGCCGGTGATGATGATTGGCTGAAATCGTGGAGAGAAGGAAACGGCGAAAATAAATGATATCCGGAAAGGATGGTAAATATGAATTTTGTGATCGCATCCAATAATCAGAAAAAAGCTGACGAGCTTGAAAGGATCCTTTCACCGCTTGGAATAAATGTAAAAACTGCCGCACAGCTTGGAATTTCACTTGATGATGTAGAGGAAACGGGCATGACCTTCAAGGAAAATGCCGAGATCAAAGCTGAGGCTGCGCTTAAAAAGACAGGTATGCCTTCAATTGCCGATGATTCCGGTCTGATGGTAGACGCTTTGGGCGGCAGACCCGGAGTATATTCCGCAAGGTATGCTGATACCGATGAGGATAAGATAAACAAGCTTATTTCCGAGCTTGCTGCAACAGGCAGTGAAAACAGAGATGCACATTTTGCCTGTGTGATATGCTGTGCATTTCCTGACGGCAGAAAGATATTTGCCTATGGACGGTGTGATGGAACAATAGGCTTTGCGCCGAGAGGCAATAACGGATTTGGTTATGATCCGATATTCTTTGTTGAAGGCAATAAGACCTTTGCGGAGCTGTCTGACAGCCAGAAGGATGCAATGAGTCATAGAGGCAGAGCGCTGCGTGAGCTGAGCGAGCTGCTGAGGAATGAAGTATAAAGAAAGAGGAAAAAAGATGCTGACAAGTAAACAAAGAGCGTTTTTGCGTTCACTTGCAAATGAAATAGATACTATAGTATATGTCGGTAAAGGCGGCATGAGCGAGCAGATAATAAAGCAGGCTGATGATGCGCTTACAGCAAGAGAGCTTATCAAAGGAAAGGTTCTCGATACTGCCGATATAAGCCCGAGAGAAGCTGCCGAGCATATTGCAGCAGCAACAGGATGTGATGTAGTTCAGGTGATAGGTTCAAAGTTTGTTCTGTACAGACGCAATCCCGAAGCACCAAAAATTGAACTGCCGAAAGCAAAAAAGAAAAAGCAGCAGATGTAGGAAATACTTGGATCAACTTCTGAAAGTGTTTCCCTGATAATAACTTCCAAGAACGGAGTGAGAGCAATGAAAACGGGAATTTTTGGTGGGAGCTTTAATCCCATTCATAATGGTCATATAGAATTGGCAAAAAAGTTTTTTAATAAGCTGGAGCTTGACAGATTGTTTATCGTACCTACATATATTCCGCCTCATAAATCTATGAAGGATTATATTTTTCCCGATCAGAGATTTGAAATGTGCAGCCTTGCTGTAAAGGGCATAGACGGTTTTGAGGTCAGCAATATCGAGATCAAGCGACACGGCGCAAGCTATACATATCTGACGTTAAAGGAGCTTCATTCGCTTTATCCTGACGATGAGCTGTATCTTCTTACAGGTGCGGATATGTTTATGACGCTTCATGAATGGAAAAAGCCCGAGGTTATTTTTGAGCTTTCAACCGTCTGCGGAGTATCGAGGAATGATGACGATACAGCCGTACTTGAAAAGCAGGCAGAATATCTCCGTTCACTTGGCGCAAGGACTGTTGTTCTTGACGCTGAAATAATTACTGTTTCATCCACTGAAATACGAAACAGGGTAAAAAACGGAGAGGATATTTCAGAGCTTGTTGACCCGAAGGTTAAGCGATATATAAAGGAACATAATTTATACAGATAGGAAGATAGAAATGGGATTACTGACGCCGACTGCCGCACTCAGCAAGGTAACGGAGATAACTCCTCAGATGCTGAAAGAAATGGGAATTGATGCTATTCTTTTGGATGTGGATAATACGCTTGCCCCTCCTATTGAACAGACTCCGTATGAGGGCGTTCAGGAATGGATCGATACCATTAAGAAAAGCGGCTTTGCAGTTGTTATCTGTTCCAATAATTTTCACAAAAGAATATTGCCGTTTTCATCATCAGTCGGACTTGACTGTGTTGCAATGAGCTTTAAGCCTTTCCCTTTTGGTTTTAACAGGGCTAAGAAAAAGCTCCATGAAAAGCCGAAGGCTGTTGTTGTTGTAGGCGATCAGATATATACGGATGTCCTTGGCGCAAATCTTGCAGGAATGCAGTCGATCCTTTTAGAGCCGAGGTCAGAAGAAAAAGGCTTTACCATATGGCTTCGCAGAAAGATGGAGATAAAGATAAGAAAACGCCTTTACGGGCAGAAAAAACAAAACAGAGGGTGAAAATATGTCGATATCAAATCACGATATCATAGACGCAGTTGCCGCAAATGAAAATAAGCTTATTCTTCTTATCAGCGATCATCTCAGATGGGACAACTATCAGGTCGCTCATCTGAAAATGCTTCAGGATAAGCTGAATACATATATAAGATATATAGAACAGGGCGGATATAAGGAAAGATTCCCCGACAAGAGCTTTTCGGAATATATCATAGAAATTCAATTTTTACATCAGTATGATGAAGGCTTTGCCAGAATGGTAGCACTTGCAAAGCCAAAGCTTGATAAAAAGAATATTACAATAGTATATGAGGCAGCGAAAAGCCCCTCAGATACTCAGGAATAATAATCCGGGGTGCTAAGCTTGGAAAAAAGTAAAAAGAATTCATTGTCTTTTCTGAGTATAGCTGTTCCGGCGGTATTCTGCACAATGCTGTGGGGAACGGCATTCCCCGGAATAAAGACAGGGTATGAGCTTTTTGATATCGGAAAGGATGATATCGGTTCAAAGCTGCTGTTTGCAGGACTGCGTTTCTTCATAGCCGGAATAATCGTGCTTATTATAGGCGCATTGAAACGCCGTAATGACGAGAGGATCATACCGCTGAAAAAGGATATCCTGCCGATATCTGTGCTTGGATTTTTTCAGACGTTTTTGCAGTATTTTTTGCTGTACCTCGGAATATCGACAGTATCAGGTACTAAATCATCTCTTTACACATCAGCTGCTGCTTTTGCAACGGTGCTGATATCTCCGCTGTTTTTCCGCAAGGATTCGCTTGGCGTACAAAAGATCGTCGGATGTATGATAGGCGTAGGAGGCATTATTGTCATGTCGGTATATGACGGCGGACTTGGAGGATTCACTCTTTCAGGAGACGGACTTGTTATCCTGTCAAATCTGTCGGGTGCAGCCGGAAATATCATCAGCAAAAAAATATCAACTGACGGCAGATCAGCTATCCTTATCTCATCATGGCAGCTGATATCCGGAGGATCCGGTCTTATCATATGCGGCATTATATCCGGCGGCAATCTGTCTGTTTATGCATTCAGAGGTTGGCTCGTTCTTCTTTATCTTGCTGCAATGGCAGGAATTGCCTTTATGATATGGACGGAGCTGCTGAGGAAAAATCCTGTCAGCAGGGTTGCGGTATTCAATCTTCTGATACCTGTATTCGGCACGATATGGTCGGGTATTTTCCTGAAAGAGGATATTCTCAGACTCAGCAATTTAGCTGCCCTTGTTCTTGTATGTTCAGGTATATTTCTTGTAAATAAATCCAAAGAGTCAGAATAATATAAGCCTGGCAGATGATTTATCAGAGCGAATCAATGGATCGGCAGTCTGTCAGTGAAAGAAGGCTTGATAAATGAAAAAGAT
The DNA here is from genome assembly GCA_002351795.1 of Ruminococcaceae bacterium UBA2806. Taxonomy (GTDB): domain Bacteria; phylum Bacillota; class Clostridia; order Oscillospirales; family Acutalibacteraceae; genus UBA1213. The sequence goes on from DEHG01000067.1 coordinate 31,845, forward strand.
AGGATCAATTAATATCTGGGGAGATTCGATATTGAAGGGTATCGTTTACAGCGAAGCTGACGGAAAATACCGTCCATATAAAAACTGCGCTGTACATAATGTTGCAGGATCATTTCCCGAAATAGTTATCAAGAATTTTTCCCGTTTCGGGAATACGATAAGAAGGGGAGAGGAGCAGCTTGTAAAATCTGTTGCATCAGGAAAAACAGCCGATATGACAATAATTGAATTCGGCGGAAACGATTGTGATTTCAACTGGGAAGAGGTATCCGCCGCATACAAGAGCGAACATATTCCGAATACACCTATTGAAATATACAGAGAAAGTCTGAAAAATATTGTAGGAATAATCAAAGGATCCGGCAGTATTCCTGTTATAATGAATCTGCCGCCGATAAATGCAGAGATGTATTTTGACTGGTTCTGCCGCAGCGACTTGGCGGATCCGGAGCATATTCTCAGCTGGCTGTGCGAAAAGCAGATAATCTATCGTACACAGGAATGTTATTCCCATGTTGCTGATATGACGGCAAAGGAGCTTGATGTGCCTATAATTGACGTCAGAACAAAATTTCTTGAAATAAGGAATTATTCCGATTATCTTTGCATAGAC
>DEHG01000067.1:32498-32930 GCA_002351795.1 Ruminococcaceae bacterium UBA2806
ACGGTATCCATCTTAATGAAAAGGGTCAGACTTTGCTTGGCGAAATAATGACAGACAGTCTTAGAAAGATCATAAGCGAATTATAAATTCCAACATAAAAAACAGGTTTTAGAGATGCACATAAACAGCGTCTTGTGGTATGGGGCGCTGTATAATAAAGATGATCTCAGTTTTTTTGGCTATTCCGAAAAAGCTCAGAGTTTCCATTAATATAAATATTAAAATAATAGTATCAGGGGTGAAAGGTATGAATTTCAGAGTAGGACATGGATATGATGTACATCGTTATGCAGCCGGGAGAAAGCTCATTCTCGGCGGAGTGGATATTCCCTTCGGAAAGGGGCTTGTAGGACATTCAGATGCAGATGTTGTTGTTCATGCAATAATGGATTCACTGCTCGGTGCAGCTGCAATGGGTGATATCGGGGCGCA
>DEHG01000067.1:32941-33268 GCA_002351795.1 Ruminococcaceae bacterium UBA2806
GACAGTGATGAACAATACAGCGGTGCAGACAGCCTCAAGCTGCTCGAAAAGGTAACTGAGCTGATAAGAATGAACGGCTATGAGATATCAAATGTTGATGCAACAATAGTTGCTCAGGCGCCGAAGCTCAGACCGTATATAAATACAATGAGAAAGAATATTGCGGCAGCCATGAAAACAGATACCTCGGCTGTAAGCGTAAAGGCTACAACAGAGGAAAGGCTCGGATTCACAGGACATCTTGAGGGTGTGGCGGCACATAGTGTTGCTCTGATCTATAAAGTGTAAACTATTGTGGAGAACTTATTCAGAAAGGAATCGGTAATA
>DEHG01000130.1:0-3082 GCA_002351795.1 Ruminococcaceae bacterium UBA2806
AGATTTGATAAAGTTAAGGAACGCGCTAAGCTCAAAACTTCCGTTGCAAGACTTGTAAACATCTTGTTCCCGGAGCTTGAAGAGCTTGTCCCTACACTCCACATCGCATCTGTTTATGCCTTGTTCCGTGAATATCCGTCTGCCAGACTTATTTCTAAAGTGCATTTAACCAAGCTCACTAACCTGCTTTCAGAGGCTTCTAAGGGGCGTTACGGTAAAGATAAAGCTCAAGCTATCCGTGAAGCTGCCAGAGCTTCTATCGGCTCTCATATGCCCGCTAAGGAACTCGAGTTAAAGCATACTGTAAAACTGATACAGGAACTTGATTCCGAGATTGATGAAATTGAAATCCGTATCAAGGAGATCATGGATGAAATGGATACGCCTATTCTTACCATTCCTGGTATCAGCTATCGTATGGGTGCAATGATTCTTGCAGAGATCGGTGACTTTGAAAGATTTTCTTCTCCGGACAAGATACTTGCCTATGCCGGATTATCTCCCTCTACATACCAGTCCGGGCAACTTACTTCCACCCATTCTCACATGGAGAAACGAGGGTCACGATACCTCAGATATGCTCTTTTCAATGCAACGAAATTTGTTTGTAACTGGGCTCCCGACTTTACTGATTATCTGGAAAAGAAACGTAAAGAGGGTAAACATTACAATGTTGCAATCTCTCATGCCTGCAAAAAGCTCGTCAGAGTGATCTACCACTTGCAAACTACTGGTGAAGAATACAACCCCTAAACTGCTTTCTTTTGAATACTTCTTTTTTGAGCGACTTGCCAGCCGCTCTATTTGTCATGCCTTTTTTTCACTAATCCTGATTGTTGAAAACTTTTTCAAATTTTTTGCTTTTTCCTATTGACTTTTAATAGTTAGTCTTTCAATTGCTTGACGTAATCACATCTGTCTGCAAGAACAGAATTGTACATATCTTCGGCTCTTGTACATAAAAAATCATGTATAAGCTTTCCGATATCAGTATCTGTGCCTTTGTATGAGCCGTTCACATATATTATCTCCGAACCGTCGTTGAAATCAGCACCGGTTTATATATTTTGTACCATTGTAATAAAAAGACATTATTTTTCTTTTTCCATAATACCGTTTTCTGTGAATTTAAGTATCCTGTCACATATTTCAAGAGCAGCAGGACGATGAGTAACTATAAGTACCGTTTTATCTGTCATTTTACGCAGATTTTCAAGAAGCTCTCCTTCGGTTTTGGTATCGAGGGAGCTGGTGGCTTCGTCAAGAATGATGATAGGGCTGTCCGAATAGACAGCTCTGGCAACGGCGATCCTCTGCATCTGACCTTCCGACAGTCCTGTTCCACGTTCGCCAAGAACGGTATCAATGCCGTTATCAAGCTCTTTAACAAAGTCATAGGCACAGGCAATCTGAAGTGCCTTCTCAATTCTTTCATTATTATTGCAATCGTCAGGATCGGCAAAGCTGACTATTTCCCGTATAGTTCCGCTCATAAGTCGGTTCCCTTGGGGAACATATGCAAAAAGCCTGTGCATTTCAGGAGTAAGCTCTTTTTCTTCACCTGTCGGGGTAAGATAACAGCATTTTCCGCTGTCGGGTCTGTATATGCACATCAGAAGTTTCAGAACAGTTGATTTTCCGCAGCCGCTGTGACCGGTGAAGGCGGTATATTCGCCCTTTCTGACATCAAGCGTAATATGATCCATCACGGTCGGCATTTCTTCCTTTGACAGTTCGCTTAACTTGTCTGACGGCGGATAGTATGTAAAGCATACATCTTTCAGAACGATAGAAGAAAGCTCGTTATCGTATATTGTTTTGATATCGCTGACGGAAAGAGGATCTTTTTCGCAGTCGTTGTCAAAGCTTTCTATTTCCATAAGTCTTTCAGCGCTTGCGGTCATTGCATAGATTCTCGGAAGATAGCCTGTGATATTTGCGAACGGGGATTGTATCTGAGAAATAAGCTGGGTTACAGCTGTAAGAGTGCCGTAGCTTACAGTTCCGGTCATTATTCCCCAGCCGCAGTAGCATACGCCGAAAAGATACATTCCGTTTATAGCTGTACCGAAGCCGACATTGCAAAGATTTGAAAACCTGTTTTTCCTCATTCTTGCCTTTTTGTGTTCATCGGCTTTTGTGTTTGCCTCAGCTTCTGTCTGCTTTTCTGCTGCAAAGGAGCGTATCATCATCATGCTGCCAAGTCTTTCCTGAAAGAATATCCTGAGTGCGCCGTCCTTTTCCTGCATATTTTTATGAAGCTTTTTGAGTATCTTTCTGAAAGAGTAGGTAAAAAATGCCATGATAATTCCGCCGGGGATGATAATGCAGGCAAACCACGGATCCAGAATTATTATCATTATCATAGCGCTTATCATTTTTACAAGCATACCGGAAATGCCCGGAAGAATCTCGGTATAGGCATTTGCCACGACTACAGTATCATTTGTCAGACGGTTGAGCCATTCACCTGAATGAACTGCGCTGACCGAAGCATAGTCTTTTTTCAGGAGATTTTTCAGCATACGCATTTTGAAGACATTTTCAAGATCAGCCCTGGAAAGCTCTCCGAGCCAGCGCAGGACTGCCCTCATTGCAAGCTGTGAGATAACGAGCAGAACGATAAAAACGACATTCATCCAAAAGCCGCTTTGATCCTTATCAACAGCGCAGTCAACAATATTTCTGAGCAGGAGAGCATACAGAACTCCGCTGCCCCCGTGGATAGCCTGTACTATTATGAGGATAAGGATGTAATAACGCTTTTTTCCGGGAATATCGTAAAGCCATTTTATTGTGTTTTTATTTTTTTTATTCATAATAATTTGTCCTATTTCAGAGTTTGATTTTAATTTATTATATCACTAATAAAACAGAATGTCGATAAAAAATTGTATCAACTTCCGTTCAGGTCTGAGACAGAGACAAAAATCCCGAAAGAGAAAAACAATCTCCTTCGGGATATATAATGCTTTAAGCAATTAGTTTATTTGACTGTTGCAGTGAAAATTTTCCTTTCGACCTTGCCGCTTTTGTCCATAACGTCAATGCGGATATCGTATGTACCCTTTGTGGTGGGCTT
>DEHG01000130.1:3161-4041 GCA_002351795.1 Ruminococcaceae bacterium UBA2806
GAATATCTGTAATTTCCTGCACCGCCGACATCCTTTCCGATCATGGGGATAGCCGAGCCAAGCTTAACGCTTGTTCTGCCGACAACGGAAACGTTTGTCAGTTCAAGTTCTTTTATAGCTTTAACGGTAAAGAGCTTTTCGGCAGTCTGTCCTTCGCTGTCCTTTACAACGACCTTGATATCATAGTCGGCTTCTGCTGTGGGGGCAAAGGCAGCGCTTGAATTTGTACCCCATTCCGTGCCGAGGGTCTTCCATGTATTGTTGCTGCTGCGCTTGTAGTAGTATGCATATTTGTAGCCGCCTGCGCCGTCTTTTGCACTTGCGGAAACTCTTACCTTGTCACCGATCTGTACTGTATCACTGTTTATTACAGAAGTATTATCAAGTTTAACTGCAAATTCAAAACCGTTATCATTTGCATATTCTTCGGCAGCCGTTCCTTTTACACCGTAAATAGTTAAACCGTCGATTTTTTTAAATTTCTTATTTTCAATATGATAGCCAAAGGCATGTTCTCCAATTTCTGTTACGCTTTTTGGTATTGTGACACTCTTCAGGCTGCTGCAACCTGAAAAAGCACCACTTTCTATTCTCGTTACACTGTCCGGTATCGTGACACTTGTCAGGTTGATGCAACCCGAAAAAGCATCCAATCCTATTTCCGTCACACTGTTCGGTATCGTGACATTTGTCAGGCTGCTGCAATCACGAAAAGCATCATTTTGTATACTCGTCACAGGGGATCCGCCAAGTTTTGAGGGTATTGTAACGTTGCCGCCGCTGCCCTTATATCTGTTTATAGTGGCTTCATCATATTCAATTCTGTACTCATAATCCCCCGATGTATATGCCGCATCTGCAGTTATACTGCTGTCGGGGA
>DEHG01000125.1:0-3570 GCA_002351795.1 Ruminococcaceae bacterium UBA2806
ACTATCCGAATGAAGTAATTGAAGTAATTGCAAATCCATCCAAAACAGGAACTAATTTTAATTTCACCTGTAAAGGACCCGACGGAAACGATGTAACAGGTTCAGCAAGTATGTCCGGCACTGACGGCAGATTTCTGTTTACTCCTGCTGAAGGAGGAAAATATACAGTAACTGTAAATGCTGTTTGCGGAACAGAAACTGCAACTGCATCGCTTGATATTAATGTAGCCGGTGACCTTGATGTAAAACTTACTGTTTCCGATACTAATCCGAGCGTTGGTACAAAAATAACGATCAATGCTGATATCAGCGGCGGACAAGGTACAAAGACAGTAGTTTTCAAGCACGGATATGATGTGCTTACAAAGACCTCGGATACAAGTGCAGAATATACGCCGTCTGAGGATGAAACAGGTATTCAGACTATTAAGTGTACTGTTACTGATGAAAATGGCAGAAGCAAGACTTTTTCAACTGATATTGTTGTTGCAGCTGCGAAGACCTATCCTACAGTATATGCCCGTAATCTTGCTCTCAATGGTGAGATAGGCGTCAACCTTTACTTTAAGCTTCCGTCCAGAAGTTATACTGTCGTTATGGACGGTCCCTCAGGTGTAAAGAATATCTCCGCAAATGAAGATGGAGTATATCAGTCAAGCGGAACTATGAGAGGATATTATTTATTTACATACGGTGTGCCTGTTGCAGATATGAGTTATGATATTACAGTAACAGTACTTGATGAAAATAACCAAAAAGCAGAGCTGTATGCAAATAATGGTACGGAAAATATCCGTCAGACAAACGATACATATACTGTATCTGTAAACAACGTAATGGAAGCAACGGTTGCAGCATATCCTAAGTACAAGGATCTTGCAGAAGCAACATACAGCTATGGCGCATATGCTAATAAATTCTTCAGAAAAGAATCTGTCAATGATTCCGATATCAAGAATCTGGATGAAATAAACAAAGTTACTTCAAGTAAGATTTCTAATGATTTAGGCACAGATTGTCAGGTTCAGATCACCGGTTCACTTCCTGCAGGCGTTACTTTCAGAGGATTTACACTTCTTCTCGATGAAAGAACTTCGATAAAGGTTTATGTTGACTGTACTGATCCAGATGTTAAATTTATGATAGGCAATGACGAGGTTGCTCTGCAGACCAATGGTAAGAACACCTATCTCTGCAAGGATAATATCTCCGTAACAAGACTTGGTGAGCCGGTAAGTTTTATAGCAACTAAGGGTACGAGTAAATACAGTATTTTCTGTTCGCCCATGTCATACGCATATATAGTTCTCAGCACTTATGAAAATACGGAAAAAAATCAGGATCTTTGTCAGCTTATCAGAGCTATGTACTGCTATTATGTTTCAGCACAAAACAGCTTGACTAAATAAACGAATATTAAAAATAATAAGGGTCTCCGCCTTGTCAGAACGACAGGGCGGAGACTTTTTGCATTATACTGCGGCTTTGAGGGTTTTTACAAGGACATTTCCTAAAAGATGACCTGTATAACGCACCTCTTCGATAGAGTTTGAATCGGCGCCGATCTCAATAAGCAGTGATCCTGTATTGACATTCATATGATAGGTGAAATCTCCGAAATCAATTGGTCTTGCAAGATCGGGGTACATATCAACGGCATTTTTCTGAATTTTAAGTGCAAAGCGCAGATTATATTCCCAGTCTCTGAAATCGGGATCATCGTCATAATTGTATCCCGAAAGAATCATAAACTGTGCGGCCTGTTTTCCGTTTATATCGCAAACGGGCTTTGAACGTGATCCTTCATTTCCTATACCGTCACGATGAATGTCAAGAATGACCTTTATTGACGGGTATTTTTCAAGATCATTCATTATCGTTTCATAGCTTTTTTCATATGCGTCTGTGTAGGTGACATCATGAACAGTCGTATCATGAATTGTTTTTATTCCGTTTTTATTCAGAACCTTTGCAATTTCCTTTCCGACAGCGCAGACATTTTCATTTTCATCACTGCTGCGGGGATAAAAGCTTTCATAGTAATATCCCGTATCAAAGGGAAGAAAGCTTTCGCTTGTATGAGTGTGATAAATGAGTACCTGCGGTTCATTTGTATTTTCGATCGCAAAACCAAGTCTCCCGCCAAGCTCCTCCTGAATGTCGATATCCGTTGATGAAATATTTTTTATCTGAACGCCTGCAAATGCCTCATTGCCCTGTACGGAAGTAAATTCAAGTACGGGATACTGCTGTTCACCCTCATGATCTGAGTCATATTGGGCAATATCGGCGTCAGTCGTTTCATGATAATCGTAATCGTCTTTTATGCTGTTATTATCAGAGGGTATGGAAATGTGACTTTCATCTTTCTTATCGGTTTTTGATATCGGAACAGAATTACTGGATTCACTTTTGTCTGGGGAAGGCGCAGCGGCGGGAACATATTTGTATCCGCCGTTAGGGAGGGCGGTTTCAGCGGCAATTTCATCAAAGCTGTTGAATATGCCTGTCTGAGAGATTCTTCCCGCCGTACATACAATAGCCGTACAAAGTAAAGCACCTGTCATAACTCCGAGACCTATTCTGTGCATTGATAATTTCATTTTTACCCTCCTGATCATATATTCATCAGTATTCATACAAGTCTTGTGAGATCCTCAAAAGAGTAGCTTTGCTGCAATGCACAGTTAATGGACATGCCTATAAGCTTTGCACCTCTTTCGGTAAGCAGGTCTATCTCCTTTGGAGTGACCATAAGCTGCTTTCCCTTATCGAAATCAGCTTGTGTGCCTGTAAGATCGCTTACAAGAGTATATGCATCAACAACGGTCGGGATACCTATTCCGATGACAGGAATACCGAGTGAAGCTTTATCAAGTCTTAGTCTGTTATTACCGATACCGGATCCTGGAGAGATTCCGCTGTCGCTTATCTGGATGGTTGTGCCAAGTCTTGAAACGCTTTTTGAAGCAAGGGCGTCTATAGCGATTACAGCGGCAGGCTTTATGCTTTTTAGCAGTGAAAGTACGACTTCGCCTGTTTCGATACCTGTTTTGCCGAGAACGCCCGGGGAAATAACGGCAGTAGGACGCAGGAGAGAAAGTCCTGTGCTTTTTGCAAGCTCGCCGCTGATATGCCTTGTAGCGATGACCATTTGCGCTGACATAGGTCCAAGCGCATCGGAGGTTATTTCCGTATTGCCGATACCGATAACAAGAACAGTTCCTTTATCGGGAAGCATGGAAAGTATTTCCTTTGATATAATGATTATCTGTTCTTTAACGTCCCTGAAATTTTCGGAGAGGGGGAGAGATTCTATTGTTACATAGTTCCCGATAGGTTTTGCAAGTCTTTGTGAAGCCGAGGCGGTACGAATGTTTAATCTGTGAATGTTCAGACCACATTCAGAATGTTTTTCAAAAGTCAGACCTTCGCAGTCTTCTCCGTTCATTTCATGTGATTCAAGCGCAAGATCGGTACGCAGTATCATTCTCATCAGTCCCTTATATGTTTTCGTTATTATTCCCATTTTATAAATTAATATAAGGGCAACCTCTAAAAACCTTTCTA
>DEHG01000125.1:3692-16214 GCA_002351795.1 Ruminococcaceae bacterium UBA2806
CAAGTTTTTAGAGATGCCCTTATATATTATTTAATATAAAATAGCAATAAAAATATAAAAAACAATAGTAATAAAGCTATTTTTTAGTCTTAAAGATTATTATGTGTCATTACCTGAAACAAAAACAGAAGCGGGGCTGTCACACATATCAGTGCGACAGCCCCATAGGTAATTATGTTTCTTTTATCAGAAGTTTACAAACTTGCCTTCCTCAACGCCGTTGATTACATAGTAAGCAACATTGTTCTCGGGCTGAACATAAACCTCAAGAGTTTTGATTGCAGCCTTATTGCCCTCAGCCTTATAAGCCTCTTTGATAGAATCAACGATAGAATCTACAGTGGTATTCTTGCCGCCGAACTGGAACTCAACCTTAACAGTTGTTGTTTCCTTGGGAGCAGCAGTTCTTGTTGTTTTAGCAGCAGTTGTCTTTGTCTCTGTCTTAGCAGCCGCAGCCTTTGTTTCCTTTACTTCTGCCTGAGAATCAGCCTTTACAGCAGCCTTCTCAACAGTTGTCTTTGTCTCTTTAACAGTTGCTTTCTTGGCCATGGTAAAAAACCCTCTTTCAATGAAATAAAATTAGACTCCTTCAGTACATTCCGGTTTCTCACGGACGGCATTTTGCCGTTGTTTTGTACTACAATTAAAATTATAGCTTTAATTCCACTTTTTGTCAAACAATTCCTTAAAAAAAAAATTCTTAATTACAAAAAATAGTTACTTATCCAAAAGCAGACAGATATTTAATTGTAATATTAGTGAGTGTGACTATACTAATTTTCTTCAAATCCGCATAAACACAATATATTTACACATACTATTTCTGCCGGCAAAAAATAGTTTCACTGCTATGTGAGGGTATTATTTATGAATGTAAGAACAATGAAAATACTTTGGAGGTTATACATCATGACAAGAAAAACAGAAAGTATGCTAAAGGGTATAGGCGCAGGACTTGCGGCAGGAATGATATTCGGTGCGGCAGGCACTGCGCTTATGACAAGCAAAAGTAAAAGCAAAAAAGTCATTAACAAGGCTGTCGATAAAGTCGAGGATGTTATAGACAATGTAATGGATATGTTTGCGTAAAGCGATACTTTCATTTCAGGCAAGGCAGGATATCTGTGAGGATATTTTGCTTTGCTGTAAATTAAGTCAATTCCAGAAAAACACCTTATGTCATTCTGAGCGTCAGCTAAGAATCTTTAAGATTTCAAACTTTGTTAGGAATGACAAAAGGCATACATAAGATGGGCTGAATAAATTATTGACTAAATATACTGATGTGTGTTAAAGTATGGTAAAACAGAGGTGATAGATTTGAAAAAAATATATCTTGCAGGCTTTGATGTGTTCGCAGACGACGCCCTTGAAAGAGGGAAAAAAATGAAGGAGATTTGCGCCCGTTACGGTTTTGAGGGTCTTTATCCGCTTGATAATGAATGCAGCGGCGCAGAGGATATATTCAGGGCAAATACGGAGCTTATCCGTAAATGCGATATAATAGCAGCAAATGTAAATCCTTTCAGAGGGCATGAACCCGACAGCGGAACTGCATTTGAAATTGGCTATGCATGTGCTCTCGGAAAGATCATATATTGCTATGCTGCGGATATGAGTACGCTAAGGGAAAGGCTCGGAGCTTTTGATAATGAAGGCTATGCCGTTGAAGATTTCGGTCTGCCATGCAATCTTATGATATCCGTGCCTGCTAAAATGGTCAAAGGAAACTTTGAAGACTGTATAAAAATAATAGCCAAACAATGCTAATCCTATTATTATTCTTTATTAGAATAAATATGCAGTCTGATTATTATATAATTAATCTGTAATGCTGTAAAAAAACAGCTGTAAAACTGTATTGGAGTGATTTATTTGGATCCCTGGCTTATGGTCGTACTGATTGCAGCTCTGGTCATGCTTTCCGCATTTTTTTCATCTACCGAAACAGCCTTTTCGTCTGTCAGCAGAATAAGGCTCAAAAATATAGCCGACAACGGAGATAAAAGGGCAAAAAAAGCGCTGTACATAGTCGATCATTATGACAAGGCACTGTCTACCATCCTTGTCGGAAATAATATTGTAAATATCGCAAGCTCAGCGCTTGCAACCTTGCTTTTTGTATCATTTCTGGGAGATGCAATGGGTACTCTTATGAGTACTATCGTTCTGACAATAGTAGTGCTGATCTGCGGAGAGGTCCTTCCAAAAAATATTGCAATAGAAAACAATGTTAAGATGTGTCTTTCCTTTGCGGGGATACTAAAAGTACTGATGATACTGCTTACGCCTGTTACCTTTCTTTTATTGAAGCTTACCGATCTTGTAAAAAAGATTTCAAGCAAAAACAAGAAAAAAAGCCCCAGCGTAACTGAGGACGAGCTTAAATACATAGTAGAAAGCATTGAAGAGGAAGGCGTACTTGAGGAACAGGAAAGTGAGCTTGTACAGTCTGCTCTTGAATTTGACGAAAAAACCGCTTATGATATCCTTACTCCGAGAGTAGATATGACTGCCGTCAATATTGACGATGATCCCGGAAAGATCAAAGATGTAATTATGAAGGAGCGTTTTTCACGCATACCCGTTTACAAGGATAATATCGACAATATCATAGGTATACTTCATTCGAGAGATTTTCTTGAAGCGCTTCTTGTAGGAAGTCAGCCCGATATCAAAAATCTTATACAGCCTGCGTTTTTTATTTACAGAAGCAAAAAGCTTTCAGCATTGCTTGCGGATTTCAAGCATAAGAAGCTGCATATTGCTGTTGTCACGGATGATTACGGAGGGACACTTGGTATCGTTACGATGGAGGATCTGCTTGAACAGATAGTCGGAGATATCTGGGACGAGGATGAAGAAATAGAACACAAGTTCAAAAAACTCGGTGAAAACAAATATGAGATCAGCGGCGATATGAATATTGATGATATGCTGGAGCTGCTTGAAAAGGACGATAAATACATCCGTTCCGACAGCAAATCTGTAGGCGGCTGGGTGATAGAACAGATCGGGGATATTCCGGAAACAGGGTCGTCTTTTGAATATAAAGATCTGTCCGTTACAGTCGGTGAAATGGAGGATCAGCGTATAACAAGCATCACTATTATCTGCAAAGAGAATTCTGAAAATGCCGAATAAAAATACGATCAGATATCTGAGCAGGATAAGAAAAAGGATCAGCTTATATTTTGTTATATCAATGGTTTTTCTGCTCTGTGTACCGCTGCTGCTTTTTCTGTCATTAAGCGACAGCGGCAGAAAACTCAGCGCTCAGATAATGCGTTCTGCCGATGCAGAGGATTATATGATCCCGGCTCTGAGCTATCCTTTTTCTGTTCATTTCATTGATGTGGGCTGCGGAGACTGTATTCTTATCATGCAGGATGATACAGTAATACTTGCTGACTGCGGTTCCTTTTCAGCGGACGGCAGGGTATCAAAATATCTGAAAAAGCTTGGAGTGGATCATATTGATCTGTTTGCAGCCACCCATACAGACTCCGATCATATAGGTGACTTTGAAGATATCGCAAGGAATTTTTCTATAGGGAAGATCTGGCTGCATGATTTCTGCCGTAAAAGCTATGAAAGCTGCAGTGCGGATGAAAAGATATTTTATGACTCGATAAAAGAGATGAATATTCCTGTAGAATCGCCTGGAATAGGCAAATATATGTTTGACAATTTTTCCATTGAGGTATTATCGCCGTTTATAAATCTGAAAAATGAAAATGAAAATTCGCTTGTAATGCGGATATGCTACCAGGGATATTCATTCCTGCTAATGGGAGATGCAGGCAGTGCAACAGAAAAAAGACTGCTCAAAACCAATGCCTTGATTCATTCCGATATTCTGAAAGCGGGGCATCACGGGAGCAGCGGCGGCACGACAGACAGTTTTTTAGCCGGGGTAACACCTGTCTGCACTGTTATTTCCGCAGGCGAGGAAAACAAAGATCTGCCGTCGAGGAAATGCATTGACCGTATTGAAAAAAGCGGCAGTCAGATACTGCGGACAGATATTGACGGTACGATAATAATTGTTTATGACAACGGCAGACTTACATACATCAAGCAAAAGCAATGAACAGCTGTATAAAATAGGGAAACCATAAGACAGGATAAAACTTGTCTTATGGTTTCCATTTTTATGTCATATATCTGAAATGCAGTTTTGATATGCTATTATGTATCAGACAGCAGAATTGAAAATATCGCCCAATTTAGTATCAACTGAAATTGAAGAAAGAATGATCTCCTTGCCTGTATTGCTTTGACTGCTTTTTGTAATAATATTGCCATCCTCTGTTACACAGAAATCACTGAGTTTTTCTGCAAGATAGTCTGAGTAATAGTAATCGAATGCATCGCCGATAGTTGAATTGTCAGCGGCGCTTTTCCTTTCGCTTGCAGAAGCTTCCTTATTGGGCAGACCTGATATTTGAGGATAATTATCTTTTGTTATCGTGCCTGAGCTTACGCCGGAATAATAGGTCTTGAGCAATGACTCAGTAATGGCTGCATCATAATCGCTTACATCATTCTGACTGTATGCAGAGCTGTTTTCATCATAGCTGTAATTGTAGTCATCATAGTTGAAAGAATAATCATTATACTGGGGCTGCGGAGTATATCCTCCGCCTATATACGGGATCATGTCTTTGAATGCTTTATCATATTCCTGCTTTGTTAATTTCAGATAGTTCTTTGCGCCAGCTGTATTAACGGCTGCAGGAGCAGTATTTGAAAAGTCAATCGACAGTGAGAGCTTCATATATTCGTTGTTTATGATATCGTCAAGCTTCAGATGCATTGATTTTTCTGTAAAATCAGCCTCACCGGTATAGGAAACACTCATACCGTTCTGACCTGAACCGGCTGTAGCTTTGAATTTCTTTGTACTGCGGTTGTATTCAAAGCTTGCTGTAATACTTTGTTTCTTCGGTTCATTTTCAGCGGGCTGAACATCTGTCATATTGATCTGAGGCTCAGGTGAAGTCATATCGACAGAAAGATCATACTTAACAACTGTTCCGTTATCACTTTTGACAAGCTTTGCAGAAATACTTTTCTCCTGCCCGTCAGAATCCTTGCCTGTAAGCTTGGCGCATATCATGTTATCGGGTGCTTTAAGAAAATCTGCATAGAAATGCATATCGCTGTTTTTATCCGAACCCGTGATATCAGCTTCATTTTTTATTACAGAATGGTTATCCTTGTCAAGATAGATCCTGATCGTAACTTTAAGATCATTGTCTGCATTTGAGTCAAAAGAGTTAATAGCTTCTTCAAATGATTTTTTCAGAGCTTCCTTGGAATCAGCCTTCTGCTTAGAATCCGTTATTGTTTTATCAAGGTAGGACTCAAGTTCGGGTATGATATCATTCAGAGTCTTTTTAAGGCTGTTCTTATCAAAACTATAGGTTATAACATCAGCAGATATCTCTGACGTTTTTTGTCCGTTGCTTATTATCGCCGTTCCGTCGGTAACATTTGAATTACCGTTTGTCTCGATTATCTTTGTTATCCTTTCAATAGTTTCAGTAAGCGCAGATTTCTCTGTATACTTTGTGGTAATCTGCTTTACTGCTGTTTCATATGCGTCAACAAAGTTGTTGAAAGACTGCTTATCCTTGAATAAAAGAACATTGTCATTATCGGGAGAAAATATGGAATTGCTTATATCCTGTCTGAAATTCTTGTTATCAATATAATATTTGCCGTTTTTGGATGCTATATTATAATTCAGGAAAAGCTTTTCGGGATCCAAATTCATTTCAATAAAGGTACTATCTCCGTTACCTGATGCGGCATTTCCGATTGTCGCCGTTGAAAGAAGTTTTCCTCCGTCAACCTTCAGATAGTATCTTCCGGCTTTTTTGTCATATCCGTACTGAGCCTTTACATCAATATTGGTGTTGCTTTGATTATAGTCGGATTTGATAGCACCGGTTGCATTAAGATTTAATGTTCCTTGTGTTGCTGCATTTTTAAGTAAAGTATAGATCGGATCATCGGAGTCGTTTTCATCAAGATATACTTTGTATGAAGCTATGGCAGCCTTTGTAGGATTGTTTACAATATAATCATGCGCCAATTTTTTTCGGATAAAAATAAAAGCAACAATACCTATCGCTATAATGAGTAAAACGGATATTGCAATAATGATTATTTTCTTTGGTGAAGCAGGTTTTTTGGTTTTTACTTCTGTTGTCGGAGAATAATTGTTCGTTATCGGTAATGTACCGTTGTATGCTCTTGCCTGCTGATCAAAGCTCTGTTGTGGATTATAGCTACTCATCTGTGAGGCTGCCGGCTGCTGAAAACCATCGTTTTGTATCGGCATCTGATAACTGCCTATAGGGTAAGATTCAGGCTGCTGCGGCTGATAGCCCCCCATAGGAGGAGACTCAGGCTGCTGCGGCTGATAATCGCCCGCTACAGAAGAAGCCGGATATTCATTTTCGCTTTGATTTTGGTTCGGGAAAGAGGGCGGATAGCTGAAATTCTGTTCATTATCAGAAATCGTATTATCATAGCCCGAATCTGTAGCGGGTGTTGATGATTTATTCTCTGTTGGGATCATTAAACCACATTCAATACAGAATTTCTGAGAGGGTTCAATTTTGCTTCCGCAGTTAGGACAAAACATAAAATCACTCCTTAATAATATATTGAAGTCACACTAAAGAAAAACCTTTTTCCTTAACATGAAACTTATCGGAAAACACTGTTTTAAATTCGATACAGCGTTCTGTTTATATTATATCAGAAATCAATATAATTTGGAATGATTTATATATATTTATTTTTTTATTATTTCTCACAAAATAACATGACCCATTATGGCACTATCCGCCAAAAAATATAAATAACAATTAGTTTATTATATTCCGAAACTGTAAAACTCAATTTGAAAATATAGATATCATCAGTCAGAATAATGTTATTTGGAAAAACCAGCTTAATAAGGCTACAGAAGCGGCGGATAGATTCAACATTTTTTTTAAACCCCCTTTTCAACTGCTGCAATAATATGCTATAATAAGCTAAACAGCTGTAAGAACCGGAGAAAAAATGGCTTACGGCAATCAACTATCAACTTATAAGGACTGATCGTATGAAATATGATGCACAGGATTGTCTGCTTGTTGAGAAAAAAAGACTTACGCAGACTATCTTTGATCTCAGACTTAAAAACGCCGATCTGGCAGAGATCACAAAACCGGGACAGTTTGCTCATCTGTTAGTTCCCGGAAAAACGCTTCGCAGACCGATCTCGATTTGTGATGTAAATGATGATATCATCCGTCTTGTGTTTGAGGTCAGAGGAGAGGGTACAAGAATTCTTTCCGAAACGGAAGAGGGCAGTGTGATTAATATGATATGCCCCCTCGGACGTGGCTTTGAAATACCAAAGGATAAAAAGATTATTTTTATTGGCGGCGGTATCGGTGTTCCGCCTATGCTTTACAGTGCAAAAACTGCCGGTGAAGGCTGTACTGTAATAAACGGCTTCCGTGACAAAAGCGCCGTTATTCTTACCGATGATTTTAAAATTACAGGGTGCAGGTTAATTGAAACGACCGATAACGGCAGCTACGGCATACACGGCTTTGTAACGGATCCGCTTAAAGAAATAATTGACGATGCGGATATGATCTGTGCCTGCGGTCCGACGCCTATGCTTAAAAATATTGCCGCTATGGCAAAACAACATGGCAAGGAATGTTATGTATCGCTTGAGCAGAGAATGGCATGCGGCGTGGGTGCTTGTCTCGGCTGTGCTGTCGGTATAAACAGAGAGGACGGAAGCTTTACATACAAGCATGTCTGTAAGGACGGTCCTGTATTCAATGCAGAGGAGGTTGCGTGGTAATGGCTGATCTTAGTGTAAATATAGCCGGAGTAGAATTCAATAATCCGATAATTGCCGCTTCAGGTACGATAGGCTTCGGTCATGAGTACGGGGAGTTTTATCCGCTGTCTGTTTTCGGCGGAATATCCTGCAAGGGTACTACTCTTAAAGAACGTCCGGGCAATCCCCCTCCGAGAATAGCCGAAACTCCTATGGGTATGCTTAATGCGGTAGGCTTACAGAATCCCGGTGTGGAGCATTTTATTAACGTAGAGCTTCCGTGGCTGAAAAAACAGAATACGGTCGTTATCGCAAATGCTGCCGGAAGCACCGAGGAGGACTATTGTAAAATATGTGAGATACTGTCAGACAGTGATGTCGATATGATCGAGCTTAATATATCATGTCCAAATGTAAAGGAAGGCGGGGCGCAGTTCGGAACCTCCCCTGAATCGGTCGGGAAAATAACAGCCGCTGTAAGACGTCATTGTACAAAGCCGCTAATCATAAAGCTGTCCCCGAATGTTGCGGATATTGCCGCCGTTGCAAGAGCCGCAGAGGGCGCAGGCGCAGATGCAGTATCACTTATAAATACACTTACTGGTATGAGGATAGATATTAATACCCGCCGCCCCATAATCAAAAACGTCACAGGCGGAATGTCGGGACCAGCTGTATTCCCTGTTGCTGTAAGAATGGTCTATCAGGTCAAAAAATCAGTAAAAATACCTGTTATAGGTCTCGGCGGCATAACTACATGGCAGGATGCTGTGGAAATGATCATGGCTGGCGCTGATGCTATACAGATAGGTACTGTCCTGTTTACAGATCCGTATGCGCCGCTAAGAATCTCCGAGGGTCTGCATGGTTATCTTGATACTCATAATATTTCTTCCGTAAAAGAGCTTACGGCAACTGTTGAGGTGTAAGTATTAATGACAAAGCTAATAATTGTTCGTCACTGTCAGGCTCTGGGAAATCTTGAAAGATTTTTTCAGGGCAGGATAGACAGCGATATCACTCAGACAGGTCGTGCCCAGATCGGTGCCGTCGCAGAGCTGCTTTCGGCTGAGCCTATTGATATTATGTACACCAGTACTCTTAAACGTGCAAGACTGACTGCTGAGGGTATAAATGTGTATCATGAAGTTCCGCTCCTGATCGATGAAAGATTATCGGAGATCAATGCAGGATCATGGGAAGGTATGCTGATAACTGAGATAGAAAAAAACTATCCTGATGAATTTCATAACTGGCGTGAAGAACCGGCTGTTTTCCGTGCACCGGAAGGTGAGTCTATGTCGGAGGTATATGACAGGATGAAGGCTGCTGTTGATGATATCATCAAGGCAAATGACGGAAAGACAGTCTGTATCGTATCACATGGCTGTGCAATAAAATGTCTTATGTGCTATCTTCACGGCTGGACGGTGGAAAATGTAGGTAATATCCCGATCGGTACAAATACTTCTGTCAATGTAGTGAAGGCAGACGGGATAAATCCGCCGGAGATCATTATGGAAACATATACAGATCATCTTGCTTCTGTCAGATAAGGGGTGACTGCATATGATAATAATGTCAATAGATTACGGCAGAGCGAGGACGGGTATCGCAGTATGCGATAAGGATGAAGTAGTAGCCTCACCTGTCACTACGATAAAAGAATACAATATGGACTCACTTGCCGCAAAGGTAACGGAGCTTGCAAGAGAAAAGAAAGCTCAGGAGCTTGTACTCGGACTGCCGAGAAATATGGACGGCAGTGAGGGCGAAAGCGCCGCAAATGTACGGGTATTCCGTGAAAAGCTAATGGCGCTTTGCGATATTCCCGTGACATTAAGAGATGAAAGATGCACAACTGTCACCGCTTATGAATATCTGAATATGAATAATAAAAGAGGGAAAAAGCGTAAAGAGGTAGTTGACAGTGTTGCAGCTGTTATTATTTTAGAAGATTATCTGAGTTACAGGAGGAATAGATCATGACAATTCTTCCAAGTCAGAAGCTGACCATAAGCCAGTTGTATTTAGGGCTTGCCGCAGGACTTATGCTGTTTCTTCTGCCGAACGACGCAAAAAATCAGATCGAAAACGAGGGCTTCTGCAATGCTTATATAGTATTGATATCGCTTGTAATAACCGGTGTGCTGTTCTTTATTACAAAGCGTTATGAGGCTATAGGAGTATCTCTGATGACAATGGCTGCCCTGAATACAACATTTTTTATTTTTGATATGATAAGAGGTTTTTCTGATGATCCGGCAGAATACTGGCCTGAACTGAACAGATATAAGATAGTAAGTTTGTTTCTGCTGTGGTTTGTGCCGTTTGTTTTTTGTATAACTCTGCGTCTGCTTGCATCGGGCGGTCGGGATAATAATGAAACAAGACGTGATTTTTCCGGATTCATTGCTTCAAGCATGAAAGCGCTGTTTATAATTTATGTAATAGTTGTGCTTTTCAAGCTAATAATGCCTGACCGTCCCGGCACTAATAACCGTGAGATCGAATTAATGATATTTTCAAGAATTTCATCATGCCTGAACGGTACACATGAAAACGGGCTTGAATATATCTGCTGGCACTGTATAGTTCTTTCTCCGCTTGCATTTTATTTTGCTGTTCTTGTTCCGAAATTCAAGATATGGCATGTTGCGATCATATCAGCTCTCCTTGGTGTTGCTGTTGAGATAATGCAGTTTATTCTCGGCACTGCGACCGCTTGCACAGATGATGTGTTTATGATTATGATAGGGGCAGTTCTTGGTATAGCCTTTAAGTATATAATTGACAAGCTTCGCAGCATTATTACTCACGGAGAAGATAAAAATATGCTCAGCTTTGATTATAAGCATCTCCTTGTCAAACCAAAAGGGGAAGCACAGGTCCTGACAGAAGATTGATGAAACTCTTATAGTCGGAAGGAGACATTATCATGACGGATATACATTTCAGCGACAGTACAATTATCTTTATTGGTTTAAGCGGAGCTGTTATGATGCTTTTGCCGATCATACTTTTTGCAGTGCTTAAAGTAAAAAAGAATATTCCGGTAAAGCCTGTATTTGTCGGTGCAATGATATTTGTACTTTTTGCGCTGGTGCTTAAACTGCCGATAGCATATTTATTGTATTATGCTGATAATCCTGTTGCAAAGGAGATAAACTCTGATCCATGGCTTTACTTTGTCATCGCAGGAATGCTTGCGGGTATTTTTGAGGAAAGCGGAAGATTCATAGCGTATAAGACCCTGCTCAAAAAAGACAGAAACAGGATCACCTCGCTTTCATACGGCGTAGGTCACGGCGGTATTGAAAGCTTGTATATCGGGATCCAGATGTTATCATTGATAGCCCTTGCATTGATGGTCAACAGCGGCGGTATAGCTCAGATCACCGGAGATCTGGATCCGGCTCAGACTGCTGTTGCTGAGGAGCAGATAAGACAGTATGCCGCTTTTGACGGTACGCATGCAGTATTAGGTGTTGTAGAAAGGGCGTCGGCGATATGTTTTCATATAGCAATGTCGTTTCTTGTATTCAAGGCTGCGAATGATAAAAAAAGCCTGTGGCTTTATCCTTTGGCGGTATTTATCCATGCTTTGATAGATTTTTCCATTGTGTTCACAAAGTTTGACGTACCGATGTATGTATTTGAAATAGTGTTTGCTTCTGTTTCTGCTTTAGCACTTTTTCTTTCATATAAGTTTGTCTATAAAACCGTCGAGCCGCCTGAACCGCAATGTGCCGATGAGTTGCCTGAGCAATAATGCGGGGTTAGCTTCACTCCGTTTTTTCTTAAAATACAGGATATTCTTTCCGTATGGATTACTTATGAATATGGGTTGTCGCAGAACGCAGAGTTTTGTGACAGCCCATTTTTTTAAGCAGAACTATAATCATTTCAAAAAAACTTGCAAAAATAAGCTTTATTGAATTACACCTCATACTTCATTGTAAATATTTTATAAAAAATTACAAAATGTTATTGATTAATTTTATTATCTGTGATAATATTAATATAAATATATACAAATAATATGCGTTGTTATGCATATTAACAAAAATAATAGGAGGAAATTCAATGGTTAAGCATATAGTTCTTTGGAAGATCAGAAATGATGACCAAAAACAGGCTAATATTGACCAGATGATCAGTATGCTGACATCGCTTGTCGGCAAGATCGAAGGTCTTGTTAGTATGGAAATGGGTTATAATTTCAATACAAATTCCGAATACGATGTAGTTCTCTATGCAACTTTTAAGAATGCAGCCGCTCTGAAATACTATCAGGATCATCCGGAGCATCTGAAATGCAAAGAATTTGTACATTCAGTAGCTGTGGATCGTACTGCTGCAGATTATTTCTCTGAGGAGGGCGTAAAAACATCCAGACCATTTGACGAGGTTCCGGATGCACCTGTAAAGGAAGAAATGATAAATGCCCCGACGACACCGCCGGCACAACCCGTATCTCCGATGCCTGTCGCACCGCTTGTACCTCCCGTACCCCCGATGCCTGTTGCACCTCCGGTACCTGTAACCCCGCCGGCACCGCCTGCACCTCCGACACCTGTGCCGCCGGTCACATCCAAACCATCTGAACCGGAAGAACCAGCACCAATGAAATTCGATGATATTCCGCCGGCACCAAT
>DEHG01000125.1:16329-16506 GCA_002351795.1 Ruminococcaceae bacterium UBA2806
CCGCCGGCACCAATGAAGTTTGACGACATTCCTCCGGCACCAATGAAATTTGATGATGTTCCTCCTCCGGCACCGATGAAGTTCAGTGATGATAAGCCGGAAAGAAAGCAGGAAGAGAGAGCACCGTTTTTCTCAAGAAATTCCATGCGTGAGTCCGAACCGGAACCGGCTCCCGCA
>DEHG01000040.1:0-2817 GCA_002351795.1 Ruminococcaceae bacterium UBA2806
TGCGGAAGGTCGTGCGGAAGGCATGGCAGCGGGAAAAGCCGAAGCAATGCAGGAAGCAAAGAAAAACCAGATCATTGCGATCAGATCTCTGCTTAAAACCACAAATTCAACTCCTGAAAACCTCGCTGCTGCATTCAATATACCGATTGAAGAAGTTAACAGAATAGCCCGTGAAGGATAAATACCCGGACATTATAATAATGCAGAAAAACACCGCCAATGATTGCCCAAGCGTCATTGGCGGTGTTTTTAGTTTTTTGTATTTATTATCCCTGAGCTGCTTCGCTTATTACCTTATCTGCAATGTTGCGGGGAGCTTCTTCATATCTTTCAAATGTAAATGTGAAATATCCTCTGCCCTGTGTACACTGACGGATAAATGTTGCAAAGTCACTCATTTCTGCCTGAGGTACTTCTGCTTCGATCTCCTGCATATTATCGTCTGCCTGGTTCATGCCCATCACACGACCTCTGCGCTTTGTGATCTCGCCCATTACATCGCCCATGTTATCGCCCGGTACTATTGCCTTCAGATTGCCTACAGGCTCAAGCAGAACGGGATCAGCCTTCGGCATACCGTCTTTATATGCGAGAGATGCAGCTGTCTTGAAGGACATTTCCGATGAGTCAACAGGATGGTATGATCCGTCATAAAGCGTAGCCCTGAGTCCGACTACAGGATATCCTGCAAGCGGGCCTTTGGAGATGCTGTCTCTGAGACCCTTTTCAACAGCCGGGAAGAATCCCTTCGGTACTGCGCCGCCGACAACTCTTTCTGCAAATTCCATGCTCTCGCTGTCGCAAGGCTCAAATTCGATCCATACATCACCGAACTGACCATGACCGCCTGTCTGCTTCTTATATCTGCCCTGTACCTGTACCTTCTTGCGGATAGTCTCTCTGTATGCTACCTTCGGCTTTGAAAGAACAACATCCACACCGAACTTTGATTTAAGCTTTGATACGATAACATCAAGATGCTGCTCACCCATACCGCTTATTATCATCTGATGTGTTTCGTGATTGCTTTCAAATTTTATAGTCGGATCTTCTTCACTGAGCTTCTGTATGCCCTGTGCGACCTTATCCTCTTCACCCTTTGTCTTTGGTGCAACTGCCATTGAAAGCGAGGGCTGGGGATAATCTACACCGTCAAGAACTACCTTTCTTACAGGTGAACAAAGTGTATCGCCGGTATTTGCCGAAAGCTTTGCAGCAGCGCCGATATCGCCTGCGCCTATATACGGAGCATCCTCTAACTTCTTGCCCTTTGCTATCATTACCTTGGAAACCTTCTCGGTATTTCCTGTCCTCATATTGACAAGCTGTGTGTCGGGACCTACCTTGCCGGATACTACCTTGAAATATGAAAGCTTTCCTACAAACGGGTCTGCAACTGTCTTGAATATAACAGCAGCAGCGGCTGCATCTTCATTTACGCTAAGCTCAACCGGCTCACCGTCAAGATCTGTTGCAAGCTCGCCTGCCTTATCCTCTGCATTGGGTGCAAGCCAGATAAGACCATTGAGAAGCTGCTCCACGCCATAGGTAAGAAGAGCGTCTCCGCAGAATACAGGACTGATGCTTCCGTTCTTTACGCCCTGACTAACGCCGACAATGATCTCCTCAGGAGTGAATTCCTCACCAGAGAAATACTTTTCAAACATTTCATCGCTTGTCTCTGCAACGGCTTCACATATAGCTGTACGCAGACCCTCAAGTCTGTCGCCCATATCGGGAAGCGGAACTACATTTATCTTTCCGTCAACATATTTATAAGCTTTGTATTCAAGCAGGTTCACATAGCAGTCAGCATGTCCGTCAACAATGTAAGGAACTACTACAGGACAAACAGAAGGACCGAATGATGATTTCAGACTTTCAAAAACACGATAGAACCTTGAGCTTTCATCGCAAAGACCATTGACAAAGAATATTTTTGTCAGCCCTCTTTTATCAGCAGCCTTTACAGCTTTTTCTGTTCCTACGCTTACACCGCCCTTGCCGGAAACGGTGATCAGAACTGAATCCGCAGCCCTTGCAGCCTCATAAAGACCGCCTTCAAAGTCAAAAAGACCGGGAGCGTCAATAAGGTTGATTTTCTTACCCTTCCACTCTACGGGAGCAACACAGGTCTGTACAGACGTCTTACGCTTGATTTCTTCGGCGTCATAGTCAAGTACGGTATTTCCGTCGCTGACCTTGCCGAGACGGTCTGAACCGCCGCAGAGATAGAGCATAGCCTCAGCCAGTGATGTTTTACCTGAGCCGCTGTGACCTGCCAAAGCAATATTAAAGATATTCTTAGCTGTATACTGTTTCATAAAAAGAGAGCCTCCTTTGTAATTTTGATATAAAAACAGTTTACTCTGTCATTATTTTTTCATCACTATACACGATTATATACTATTTTAAACACAATTACAATAGTAAATTTATATTTTTATTAAATTTTTTATCAATTCAGAGCATTTTTGTTCTTCATATATTATTAATTAACGTTTCGCTAAAAAAAACAAATATATTATTCCTGTCAGGAACAAAAAATTATCAAAATATCTCACATTATTTTTGCACACTAATCAAAATCAGAAAAAATTCTGCATTATACTTGTTTTGCTGCTTTATGTTATTGTGATTATTAATATATTTATATTAACTTTACTGCGAATTATATTTAAAACACAGAATTATTATCAATACATTGGTAAATTATTCCAGTTTTTTAAAAAAGTAACGTTTGACTTATGCTTAATAATGTAAAATATATTTGCATATCGCTTTTATTTCTGACAAAGATAAAAAGCCTTATTCGGA
>DEHG01000040.1:2933-9733 GCA_002351795.1 Ruminococcaceae bacterium UBA2806
CAGTTTTTGAAAAAGCCTTTTCCGGAGAAATTATCCTGAAAAACTCCGATGATGCCTTTCTGGATCTGAACGGGCTGACAGAGGAAAACATCGGAAAGGATATAACAGAAACTCTCGGAAAAAGTGAAGCGGATCTGTTTGATTACTACTACAGCTGTTATCAGGGACGAAAATACTATCTTAACTTTGTACGGAATTATCCAAAACAGCCTGATATTCTCTGGATCGTGGATGCAATAATTGATCTGTATACTATAAATCTTAACGGCATACTTCTCAGCAGACCGGAAAATTATCTATTGGACTCCTTCGGTCAGCAAAACGAATCGGAAAGAATAATGAACAGCTATTTCTTTGCCTGCGGAAGAATAAAGCTGACCGGAAACTCCGCATATTTTTCTGATATAAATGATTATCTGACTATATTGTTAAATCAGAACAGAATAAGCAAAACCTGTATACTTGATTCCTGCATTTTCAGAAACTGCATACAGCGAAAAACATCTTCTGTCAGTATGATGCGCTATAGCGGTAATGCTTTATCCGCTTCATTTGACGGAAAAAGCATCAATGCAGAAAACTGTGACCGAACTATGCAATATCATTATATCGCCGGAGTTTATCCGTTTATTATTGACGATGAAGTCAGAGAGGTACAGTTCTTCCTTATACCCTTTGATTCTGCGGGGATAATGAGCGAAGAAGTCATCAGTCAGCTTACTCCGAGAGAAAACACCATACTCAGGCTTTCCGCCGAGGGGCTGAACCTTGCCCAGATCGCAAAGGCTCTGTGCATTTCCGAGCATACCGCAAAAACCATTCTGTATAACAGCTTCCGCAAAATAGATGTAAATACAAAAACTGAAGCTATCCTCAAATTTTACGGTTTGAAATAATACAGACGCCGGACAATGTATTATGCCTGTGCAACTGCTTTTTTTATCTGTCAAATCCTTGATTAAAGGGGATGAATATGTTAAAATAGTATTTGCGGTAAATATTTTATCAGAAACCGAAATACTAAAAAGAAACGGGGGAATAGTTGTGCATAAGCATAACGGAGAGAAATTCTATATTACAACGCCGATATATTATCCTTCGGGAAATCCTCATATCGGTCATTGTTATACAACAACTGCCTGTGATTCTATCGCAAGATACAGAAGAATGCAGGGCTATGATGTAATGTTCCTTACAGGTACGGATGAACACGGTCAGAAAATAGAACAAAAGGCCGCTGAAAAAGGCATTACTCCCAAGCAGTATGTTGACGAAATAGTGGAGATCTTCAAAAATCTCTGGAGTTATATGAATATCAGCTATGACAGGTATATCCGTACAACTGACGATTATCATATAGAATCCGTTCAGAAGATATTCAAGGATCTTTATGACAGAGGCTATATCTATAAAGGTGAATACAAGGGCAAATACTGTACTCCGTGCGAAAGCTTCTGGACAGAAAGCCAGCTTGTGGACGGAAAATGTCCCGACTGCGGCAGACCTGTCACAGATGCAAAGGAAGAGGCGTATTTTCTTAAAATGTCTCCCTTTGCCGACAGGATAGAAAAACTGCTTACAGAAACCGATTATCTACAGCCGAAAACAAGAGCTACCGAGCTTGTAAACAATTTTATCAAGCCCGGACTTGAAGATCTCTGCGTTTCAAGAACAAGCTTTACATGGGGCATACCGGTAACGTTTGATGAAAAGCACGTTGTATATGTATGGATCGATGCGCTTTCAAACTATATAACCGCCCTTGGCTATGATAACGGCAGATATAATGATTACGATAAATTCTGGCCGGCAGACGTCCACATGGTCGCTAAGGATATCATGCGTTTCCATGCCATCATCTGGCCTGCTATGCTTATGGCTCTTGATCTTCCGCTTCCAAAGCATCTTGCAGTTCATGGCTGGATAACTTTTGACGGCAAAAAAATGGGGAAATCTCTCGGAAACGTTGTTGATCCGTTCATGCTGGGTCAGCGCTATGGTGCGGACGCTATACGTTATCACATCATGAGAGAAATGGCTCTCGGCGCAGACAGCTCTTTCTCCAATGAAATAATGATAAACCGCATTAATACAGACCTTGCAAACGGACTCGGCAATCTCGTTTCAAGAACTGTAGCAATGGTTGAGAAATATTTCGGCGGCACTCTTCCCGAGGAAAGAGAGTCAGGCGAATTTGACGAGGATCTTATTAAAACAGCCACATCACTTTCAGACACAGTGGATGAATTTATAGACAAGACTCAGCTCAATAATGCCCTTGCAGAAATATTCAAGGTCGTATCCCGTGCCAATAAATATATTGATGAGACTGCACCCTGGGTACTTGCAAAGGACGAGGGAAAGAGAATACGTCTTGCAACGGTTCTGTACAATCTGCTTGACACTATCCGTATCATCTCGACACTGCTTTCAGCATTCATGCCGACAACAATGCCGAAAATATGGGAACAGATCGGCGCAGGGGAATCTGATGTCAGCTATGACAATGCCGCAGAATTCGGTATCCTGCCGCTCAATGTAACCGTTAAAAAGGGTGAGATCATCTTCCCGAGAATTGATGTTGAAAAGGAAATTGATGAACTCAACAAGCTTATCAAGCCGGCTGAAACAAAGGCTGAGGAAAAACCTGCCGAAAAGCCCGAGGGTCTTGCCATGATAGGTATTGACGATTTTATGAAGGTAGAGCTTAAAGTTGCAAAGGTACTTACCTGTGAGCCTGTAAAGCGTTCCAAAAAGCTGCTGAAGCTTACTCTTGACGATGGTTCAGGAACAGACAGGACAGTTGCAAGCGGCATCTCTCAGTATTACAAGCCGGAAGAACTTATTGGAAAGAGCGTCATTGTTGTATCCAATCTCAAACCGGCAAAGCTTTGCGGAGTCGAAAGCAACGGTATGATACTTGCAGCTGAAAAGGGTGAATCTGTCAATGTCATTTTTGTTGACGGCGCAGAACCCGGCAGCAGGGTAAGATAATTATTATACAAATATACAAAAATCGGGGCTGCCACATCTGTGACAGTCCCCTGTTTTCATGCCATTATGCATATCATTGCTATGCTGTCCTTATCAAGCCATTCAAGTATTGTCAGCATCTCGCTCTCAGGAAGTGCAATGCCGCCCTCTGTCGGCGCATTTCCGCAATACATGAATACAGATGATGAAAGATCCGATTTGATATTTGAAGTATTATAGTTTACAACAATACCGCATTTATACGCTTCTGTTTCCGTTATCATATGTATGGCGCTTGACCAATCCTTCCGGTCTGTGCCCTCAACCTTTGTATTATAAAATGCAGAACCCGGATCGTTTACCCAGTAGGTATCATCTGTAATCTCAAACATTGAATATGTGCTGTCAGGCTTCTGACCGATATAAAAGCCCTGTCCGAGAGTATAGAATCCAAGCGGGGATTTCTTTGACCCCGGTGTAACTTCATATGCCGGCCCGTTCTCACCTATAAAGGCATTCTCGCTGAATTTTTTGCCGTCGCCGGAAATATTCCACCAGATCCCGTTATCACCCTTCTGATAACAATAAATATCAGCCTTTCCGCCTTCTGTTGCATCAACTGCAATAAAATGATCACCGTAAAGAATGTCAAAATCAAAGCCGTAATCAGTAATAAACTCTTCCATTTCCTTTGGCTGGTCGGTGCTGTTTTCAGGCTGCTGAAGTATCAGTTTATCCTTGAACGATACAGTATCACCGGGCTTTGTTTCAGTCTTTGACTGTTCCGCCTTTGAGGATTCCTCCTTCTTTTCATCTGCGGATGACTCTGTTTTTTGTGATGTTTCCTCAGATGTCTTTGCAGAGCTTTCAGAAGATACCTGACTTGATTCTTCCTTTTTGGACTCCTGCTTTTTATCCTCTTCAGATGATTCCTGCTTGGGCTTTGCTTCACCGCCGTACAGCTCGGGCGGGATGATAGAGCCTCCTGTATTAAGATCTACTGCAAGGACAGCTACTGCCGCAAGTGATCCCGCAAGCAAAAGTGACAGAAATATCTCAGCAATTACAAATGTTGGTTTTTTCATATTCTTCCCCATCCTGTCTTTTATTATCCACGACATAAAATGCCTGCATCCTTATAGTTTCATATATACATATCATATTATAATATTTTTTTTGCCGTTTGTAAATACCTCAGATCAGTCTGCACCCTCTTTTTATTGTTCAATTATATTTTAATCAAAGTTATTTTTTATGCATTTTATATATAAACAGAATAATGATAATAATGAAGGTCATTTACATACAATTTATAGAACAGTATGTCATTTTAATGCAATTTATTATTCCATCATTTGTCAACAAAAGGTATTTTTTGGCAATTTGTTTATATAACGACCTATAATAAGTACAAATTTGCCAAATTTTTAAATATTAAGGAAAAAATTGGCGATTGTACAATAAATTGGATAGGTAATTTTTGACAAATGTTCAAATTTGATTTATAATAGTGTTAGAAACACAAAATACACATTATAAGGGGGAATTGATATGGCACGAAAGAAAAATCAGAAGATCAAAACTTTACGGGTTCTTGACCTTCTGAGAAATCATGTTGGTGAAAATGATGCTATCACCACAAAACAACTCGGACTTGCCCTTTTGGAGGAGGGCATCCCCTGTGACAGGCGTACTTTGATAGACGATATTGAAACATTATCAGCATACATTATTGACAATCCAGAATATGATTTCCGAATTAAAGTAATAAGTACGAATAAGGGAAATGCTTATTATACCGTCCCTAAACCATCTGCTGTAAGTGAAGAATTTTCAGAAAAAGAATTAAAAAGTCTTATCAATGGGATAAACAATCTCCGACTGACCGAGGAGATAAACAAAGCAGACGCAAAAACGATCAAAGAAAAGCTTGTTCTGCTTGCTCCTGAAAGCAAAAGAGGCAAGCTCTCACAATACGCCGAAGATGACAGCAGTTATCCCCTTGACACAGTTGCTGCGAAGATACTTATTGATTCCATTAACTCACTCACCTTTATGAAGGGAAAAACCTCTAACCGTATCATTGACACTATTATTAATATGTCAGACCAGCAGGATAAAGAGGCTTTGATCTCAGAAAAGAACAGTCCAATGTACAAAGGGCACGTCAGCGACAGCATCACGCTGTATGATATCGACAAGATATTCCGTGCTATAGATAATCAGACCAAGATTTCATTCAGGTATTTTGACCTCGACGAGAACAGGAATAAGATTTTCAGACATAAAGGAATGCGTTATACAGTTGAACCCCTTACACTGACACCCAACGATAATCATTATTATCTGTTATGCTATGATGAGCAGACTGAAAGCAAAATAAAAACTTATCGGATAGACCGCATGAGCGATATTGACGCAAAGCTTGGCGGCGAGCCTATTTCAGATAATGCAAAAAAGCTCAGGGCAGCTATGCCGTCACAAACCAGTCAGGTTTTCAGAATGTATAACGGACCTGTACGAAAAGTAACTCTTGAGTTTTCCGACAAGCTTATAGGAAATGTATTCGATAAATTCGGTGCAGATACAAAGATCATCCGAACCGATGATCACACCTGCCGCATTACAGAGGAAATACAGATAAGTCCCCCGTTCCTCGGCTGGCTGTTCCAGTTTACAGGAGATATGAAGATCATTTCTCCGCAGGATGTTATCGAGCATTACACCAATAAATGCGCTTCTATCTGTGGTTTTGAATCCTGAAGCAAATCATTTGTAAATTAACGAATTTAAACAGCGATCCCGCTCCGACCTGTCAATGCGGGATCGCTTAATTTTTTGTTTTCACTCAGAAAGAAGTTTTTCAATTTCCTTCTCAGACTTTCCCTCTGAACGCCATTTTTTAATGCTCCAAGCCACAAATTCAATACGACCTTCCGCACTACCTTCCGCACGGCCTATTTCTATTCCTTCTTTTCGGGCACCGCTCAGGGTCGAAGCTTCATCATGCAGACGTTTTTCACGGTAGTATACATCCCACTTCAATTGTTCATCTGCACTGAGTTCTCTCAGTTTAAAGATAACCTCTTTCACTTCCGGTATAGATGTTTCCTTCTGAATATCCATAAGATCACCTTCCGTTTCTGCATTAATAAGATCAAGATTCAATTTCAATATTTTTGTATTCCTGTCCATTTTTTAATGCTCCAAAACTCTTTTTAATAATTATATCATATTAATCTACAAAAATCTATACTATTTTTATTGTATTTTTCCATAAAAACATACCGCCCGATTGAAAAATCGGACGGGTTTATTTTATACAAATTTATTCAGCTTGCTGTCATATTCAAAACCGACCAAAGAAAGCTTTGAGCTGATATCATTTATATCCGCTCCCTCACTTTTGCATAATTCCTCAAGTGAAGGATAATTGTCCCTCAGCTTGGTATTGATATACGAAAGCAAGATCATCGGGTCCTTAGGCATCATACAATTCCTCTCCTTTATTTTATTTTATTTTTTCTTTTTTCCATACGCCGTTATCTTCATATAGTATATATTTACCTGATCTGTATTCAATATATTGCTTTGTAGCGAGAAACATAGTAATCACTGTTACTATACCCGGGAGAATAATATACAGATAAAACGGCTCTCCGTCAACCTTTTCGATCCGTGATTCAGAAGGATCCATGGGATCAAAATAGACTGTAATGGACTTTCCTTTGCAATGACTCCCTACGCCGTATTTATTTGCAAAACTTCGTGACACCTGTTCAGTATTTTCAAAGCTCACTCCCTGATATTCATATGCAAATCCAATA
>DEHG01000040.1:9844-11362 GCA_002351795.1 Ruminococcaceae bacterium UBA2806
TAGCTTTTGATAAAAAAAACTGAGCCTAGCGTCATTATGACAATACAGAAAATAATAAACATTATATTTTCTACCTTTAGTTCCGAACCGTTGCTGATCCTTGCTTTGGGATCTATCCTGATAATACGGTCGGGTATCCTCGGATCATGCGGCGGAAGTTTTTCTTCATAGCTTGTATAAAAAGTATTATTCATAATTATATTCTCCGATAATGCTTCTTCATCCTGAGATTCAATTCATCAGGCATATATTCGGCTTTGCATTATTCTCATCCCTGATATTATATTTCTTCTATCTTCATATTATAATCATCGTCTGTTTTTTTGATATTCTCTGTTGAATCTGATCAATAAGTTTATTCCGAACACAATAGGTATCAATCCAATTATAACAAATATCAGAACGAAATAAGCCGGCTGAGGGTCAGGATCATATTTAAGCCGCATAGTTTGCGGTTCTCTTGTATCCACATATATATTGATCGGTTTTCCTATCTCATCTGCACTTCCAGTGAGCTTATAAAAATCGCTTTCATCAAGATCTTCCGACCAGACTGAATATGTCATTGAATCATATACATATGTAACTTGTACATTATAATAAGTTTCTGTAGAATCTTCGTCCGTTTTTGTATGCGAAACAGTATCTGTAATAATACCGCTGTATTCCTCCGCATTTTCAAAAAACTCTCTCGTTTTGTTTGCTGAGTATACAGAAAACAGAAAAATCAATACAATGATCGCCGTTAAAATAAAACCGACTATTATAAGTGTAATACACGGAAAAACTCCTCTCGATCTTACAACGCTGTTTTCTGAAACATAAGGCAGAGCCGAACCTTTTATTCCGCCCTCAGCATTATCAGACTGTGGTAAGCCGCCGGGGGATGAAATATTTGTATTCTGTACATTCATATTTCCATACATCGGCTGACCAGAACCAATATTATTCTGTGAAGGATTCGTCCAGACCTGATTATACTGGGCAGGAGGCTGAACCGTATTCTCCTCTTTTTTCTGACCGAACATTTCTGCATATTCATCAGCTATTGAAGAACCACTTTCATTAACATTATTCCGGTCATAACTGTTTTCTTTATCCGCTGCATTTCCTGAATTGTAATCATTACCGAAAATACTTTCTCCGCTCATGAATTTGTCGAAGCTGTCATCTTTTTTCATAAGCACACCGTCCTTTCGCAAAACGATAATTCCGACATAATACAACACTATTATACCATACTATTTCCCTTATTACAAGTCAAAAAGCGCTGCACGGGAAATCCATGCAGCGCCATAGCTGTTATTTAATTATCAACAGAAATAATCCGCCGAAAATTATTCGTAGATCTTGGAAACAACGCCTGAACCTACTGTGTGACCGCCTTCACGGATAGCGAAACGAAGCTTCTCTTCCATAGCGATCGGCTTAATAAGCTCAACATCCATATCAACGTTATCACCAGGCATACACATCTCTGTTCCCTCGGGAAGAGTGATAACACCTGTAACGTCTGTT
>DEHG01000040.1:11414-11770 GCA_002351795.1 Ruminococcaceae bacterium UBA2806
TAGAACTGCGGACGATAGTTGCTGAAGAAAGGTGTGGAACGGCCACCCTCGTCCTTTGTCAGTACATAAACCTGACCCTGGAACTTTGTGTGAGGATGAACTGTACCGGGCTTAGCGATAACCTGTCCTCTTTCGATGGACTTCTTATCAATACCACGGAGAAGTACGCCTACGTTGTCGCCAGCCTCTGCGAAGTCAAGAGTCTTTCTGAACATCTCAAGACCTGTAACAACAGATGTCTTCTTCTCTTCCTCAAGACCAACGATCTCAACAGGCTCGGAAACCTTGATCTGACCTCTCTCAACTCTACCTGTAGCAACTGTACCACGACCTGAGATTGTGAATACGTCCTCAAC
>DEHG01000045.1 GCA_002351795.1 Ruminococcaceae bacterium UBA2806
CAAGAGCTTTTTTTAATTTTTTTTAATTTCTTTTTTATCCTTCCACCAAAAACTCTTGTACCTCTTATCAGATATCTTACGGGATAGATAAGATTCCAGAACCGGACGTAAAACATATATCCCTTGTCTGAAATACTGATGCTCCTGCCGCTTCGTTTTATGCTTTTAAGAACACCGATCACAGCTTTTTCAGGAACCTGCTCCAGCATAAAAGTGTTGTCTCCCCTGATATCATATCTGCCGTCACGCACATATATCACCCTGTGAAGAACATACTGCTCTCCTCTTTTATAAAGCGCAACATCAAAACGTTCAAGCCTTGCCTGCGGATCTTTTTTTTCAATAACAACAAGGTCACGATCCTGGCGCAGTAGCGGACGCATACTTACTCCTTTTGTTTTATATACAAGTATGCCATCCCTGTCCAGAATATTCTCAAAAGTTAATTTGCTCATTTTTCAACAGCGTCTATCTCATAAAGCACATTAAGTATCTTATCGACATCAGCCTCAATTATCTTTTTATCCGCATCATACTTACTCATCATTCTGCTTATGATCTCTTCCTTTGTAGTATCCTCTTTCAGACAATTGATAATAAAAGCCGCTGTCTTATTGCTTTTTACCATTCCGTTGAAATCCGTATTTCCTGTTGCGATCATTATCTGATCGTCACCTATTTCATGTGTGATAAAATTGTTTTTAAGCTTCATATCTGACCTCCTGAATTTTTTATTAATATTTTTATGTGAAACATATAAACCTGTATATACAATTATATAGGAATGAATAACGGTGACTTGTGCAGCTTTGCCGCACAAAATGAACCCCAGAAAGCAGGTTTTACGTATTTGCTGCACTCAATAATGAAAGCGTGATCATGCCTATTGTAATTACTGCAAATATTATCATTCCAATATTAACGAAAGCTGTCCTGATACCGGTTTTATCAGGGATCTGTTCCTCCCTTTCATGGATCTCAAGCTTTTTTCTTTTTGTTATCAGCATTATCACACCGACAATTATCATTGCATAATACAAAAAAACATACAATAAAAACAAAAGGATCCAGATAAGATGTTCCTTGAAAAACGCTGTATTTTCAATAATAAATTGTTCCGTTATATTATTATCCTTCAGCATATCGATAAAATCATAATAAGCCGACTGTCTGATAAGAAATGGAACAATTATAGTATTTAAACTGTTGATGGCAATATGCAGGATGATCGGGAGCTTCACATCACCCGAGCGCACATAAATATAGCCAAGTATAAGTCCGAATCCGACCGAATAAAAAAACTGGAACAGATTCATATGATACATACCGAAGCAAAGTGCCGAAAACAGTATTGCCGCCTTTTCACCATACCGCACAGTCCTGTCAATTATCATCTTGCGGAATACTATCTCCTCAAAAATCGGACCGATAAATGAACCTATCAATATTGCCAGCGGATTAAATGCTGTAACCATTTCCACAATACTGTTTTCCGCTTTGCCTGATGACAAAACACCCGATAAAAATGTTCCGATAATATTTCCCGCAAGTATTATCGGAAATACCATTGAGGTCAATGAAAATATCCGCCCTGCTCCAAGCTTTGTTTTTTCCAACGCAGTTTTTTTCATTCTGCTCAGTATTAAAATTATTAGCGGGAAGCATATGACATACATCGGCGCAAAAGATACTATCATATTCGCAATATTTTCATCTATGACCGGATCGGAAGAATCAGTCAGCGATTTGAATACTACGCTGAGAATTATCGAGACAACAATAGTTATGATATACGAAAGCCCCAGCCACAATGCTATTTTAGAATAACATTTTTTCATTTCATTCTTATTATCCATTATAACAGGAGCTTCGGATATGATACTTTCCTGCTGAATATTATTATCCATAAACATCCTCCTTAAAAAATCATTCCGATAATATTATAACACATTAAGTTTTAATTTCAACCGTATTCTGCTGAAAAACCTATTACACCCTGAATCAGCCAGTTTCAGATCTTTATCATAGATACATAAGCAAATATTTTAATTGACAAATCATACTGAATATTATATCATCAAAATAAAAAAACGAAAGGCTTCGGTATCATGAAAAAAATAAACACCAATTCAAGATACTCATATACAACACTTTTTGACGCTATGACAGACACTCAGAAGCTTATCTGTGAAACTGTCGGGAAAGACGAATACGGAAATTATATACTGCATATCTCGTCAACATACAATATCGGAAATGCATATTCTACATCTGACGAATACTATATTCTCACAGTAAAAGAATATAAAGACCGCCTTGAACAGGCAAGAAAAAACCGTCTGATTTCATGGCTGAAATACCGCAGTCTGCTTAAAGAGATCCATGAACCTACCGTATCCAGTGAAAAGATAACATCATTTGAAAGAATAACACTTCACATAAGCGGTATGCGTTTCCGCAGCGAATATGAGATACTCATGAAAGGAACTCAGGCAGAGATAACTCAATATTCAATACGCTGTTCAAAAGACGGGGATGAAAAAGTTCCCGAAAAAAGCGCATTATGCAGTCAATATGAAATGCTTGATCTATTAAACAAATGCAGTCTCCTTTCATGGGACGGCTTTCATGGGAAGCATCCTAAAGGAGTAAAGGACGGAATAATGTTTTCACTGCAGGCTGTATTAAACGGCGGTAAAACGATAAAAGCAGAAGGATCAGAAAACTTTCCACGTCATTACAGAGATTTTACCGACGGTCTGTACAGCTTACTGAACGATGATCGTCAGTAACGCAGGCTCAGAAAAATACCCCTGCCACGAAGAAATCATACTGCACTTTGATGACTATACGCCGTATATAGTTTCCGTATACAGACAGTCCTGACTGCAGATGCCATTAAAAGCGCCTTCACATATAGGCATTTCACATAGTTTCTGAGAATCATCATCATTTCTCCCTATACGCTTGCGTACATAGCCGATGTTTTTGAAATTAGCTTCCTTTCCCTTTTGCATTGCGGCGCAGGTATTTATCCAGATAACATTGCAGTCATCATGCGCACACAGGTCAAAAGACCGGCAAAAATCATACGATCCCGTTGAAAATGATGGTACGATAATCAGAGTCAGTCTGAAACAGCGCATTATCTGCTCCATATATTTTGTATTCAGAAAATCCTTGCATATCAGTATTGCAATTCGTCCTATTCCTTCATAATGAAGTATGCTTACAACATTATTTGTTCTTATCCCCTCAAGATAGCCCGACCCGCAGAATTCCGAACGGAACGGGTTCTGCTTGCTCTGACGGCAGACAACATTTCCCCATCGGTCAAGAACAGCCGCTGTGTTCATACTGTTTTTCCATACAGACGGAAGTACGATCATTGACGGAATTCTTTCCTGTTCATCCCTTGTCAGTTCTTTAAGCTTTGAAATTATATATTCTTCTGTTTCATTATTTCCGAGCATTTCAGGAAAAACAATAATGTCGCATTGGCTTTCGGCAGATCTTATTATCCTTTTCCAGACAGCTTCGTTTTCCTTTACCGGATCATCTGTATTACAGTCGATAGAAAAATACTGCACACTGTCTTTTTCATAAAAAATTTCCTTAAAGTCACGGCTCATACGCAGCGGCGAAGCGCATACATTTATGCATTTTCTGATATTGAGATCAGGAAAAAACTCCTTTGGAAGAAAAATATGCTTGTCAATAAGCTCCCCAAGTATACTGTTCTCAATAAGAAGGAAATTATATAGATAATCGTCCAGTCTGTTGCAGCTTTGCGAAAGTCTATGCTTTCGCTCCCATATACAATGACACCGTGGAAGCAGACCAATACCTGTAGTTTCACGGTTAGTATTGAGAACAACCGAAAAGCTGTCCGTCTGATATTCACTTATCTTTGCTTTCAAAAGCTCCTCCATTGCCTCATCAAGAACATTTGCAAGGGTTATCATAGCAAATTGTTCACTTCTTCCGCTAAGCAATGAAATATATCTTTCAAGCGCTGAACACAGCTTATCATCAATATCCTCTCTGTATAGCTGACGGATACAGATATCATTCCCGTTTACATCCGGGGAGACAGAAAAAAGCTGAGGAACATTATCATATATGTCAGAAATGAGTTTTTTCTTCATTTCAGGTGATATGCAGCTATATTTTACATATAACGAATCATCGGCGCATGATCTTATTATAATTGAACAAAGCACTGCTGTAATATTAAATATTCTTACCATGTTTCTTTACCATATTTTTCCTTGATTATTCTTTTCATTTACCCGGCAAATAAATGCTATAATATTATACCAGTATTCATACCTACGCTGCAAGAGGATTATTAAAAACACTTTACGGAATTACCGGTCTTGTAAATATAAAGCCTTAAAAGCCATATATAACTTAAATTATGACACTTACCAATAAAAACAGTTGTAAAAAGTAAAAAAAAATGATATAATTCAATTACAAGGAGGGAAATTACTATGCGACCCGATATAAAATCAGAAAAAACAGCCGAGGATTATCTTGAAGCCATGCTGATAATCAAAAAAAAGAACGGAGAAGTAAGATCAATTGATGTAGCCAGATATTTCGGAATAACAAAGCCAAGCGTAACATATACGACCAAGCGCCTGAGAGAAAAGGGCTACATAATAATGGATAAAGACAACTATATTACTATCACCGAAAGCGGATTGAAGATCGCTGAAAAAATATATACCCGTCATAAGACCCTGACCGATCTTTTTGTCCGTCTCGGCGTTCCGGAGGATATAGCCGAAAAAGATGCCTGTAAAATTGAACATGATATCAGCCCGGAAACTTTTGACGCATTATGCGATCTTCTTAAAACCTGCACAAGTGATTGATCTTATGAAAAAACTGCCCATGCTCTCATGCATACGGGCAGTTTTTTTCTCACTCCGAACCCTTCAGAGCTTCTACCATATCTATTTTCCTGTTCTTCCTTGCAACCATCTGACCAACAAGGATCGAAACGCCGAAGGTCAGCAATATTGAAACACAATATGTCAATGGTCCGAGCATAAGCTTCATTTCATACTCTCCTGCAAGGGCTAAAAGCATCCATTCCAGAGCGCCTACTCCTGCGGGAAGTCCTATAATAACCCCTATCACCGTCAAGACTTATCCCTGTAAGCGCTTCCCAGTCGCTTTCAAGCTTTGAAGCAAGCGA
The DNA here is from genome assembly GCA_002351795.1 of Ruminococcaceae bacterium UBA2806. GTDB lineage: Bacteria > Bacillota > Clostridia > Oscillospirales > Acutalibacteraceae > UBA1213. Next base: position 5,210 of record DEHG01000045.1, read on the forward strand.
TTTTGCTTTTGTGCTGTCGGCATTTTCAACAAGATTGACCTTTGTTGCGTAATTTGAAATATCATTATCAAGCAGGTCAAGAAATCCTGCCATTGTATCACGCATTCCAAGACCGCCAACCATGAGAACTATACAGCCCACTATTCCGAAAAGCGTCATAAATGAACGGCTTTTATGTCTGCTGAGATCACGAAAATTCCATTTTGTACCAAAACGCAGTCTGTCCCAAAGCTTTGTCCGTTCAAGCAGTGTCTTTCGCATTTTTTTCGGAGTATACGGGCGCAGTGTCTCTGCGGCAGTTCCCCTGAGCTGACGATATACCGAAAGATAACTGATAAGCGTCAGAAATACTATCGTTCCCAGCATAACAGGATAGCAGAAAAACGGTGTTGCCGACGACCAGTCGGGCATATCAAAATATGTTCCCATCGTGCCGTCTTTGCTCATGACAGATTTGCATACAAGATTGCCGAGAACCACTCCAAGACCTGTCCCTGTGATACCGATAAACAGTCCGTATGAAGTATAGTGCCGCAGTATACGGCGGTTTTTGAAGCCGAGGGCTTTCAGAGTACCTATCTGTATCTTCTCTTTAGTGGCGATACGGTGCATAGTCGTTACCATTGTAAGTATGGCAATGGCAAGGAAAAGAACAGGCATAACAGAACCCATCGTCTTTCCCTCAGTTGCTTCGCCCTCCGTTTTCGTCATATTCCTCGCCTTCCATAACGATAAAAGTTGAAACCGTGAAATTTTCACTTACGTCAAGTGCGACAGCTTTGTTCTTTTTATCCTTAATATCAAGATTAACGGACAGGAAACGTGTTGCCGCATCAACTCCGTCGATAGAAGCGATCTTGTCAAGCTCCTCGCCGGTAAAGTCCTCCTGGGAATACAGGCGGTAATCTGCATATTTTGTATCTGCAAAAAAACGTGAGGTATCATATTCTATGGTGTACCATTCCATATTGAAGCCGAGAAAAATACCCATACCGAGGGTTATCATTATTATCATTGAGATAAACTGTGACTTATAGCTCCATGCGGTACGAAATAATTTGCGTATAAGCATTACCATTCCACCTCGTCTGCGTCCATCGGATCATCCTGTTCCACTACAGAGCGTATTTTTCCGTTTTTCACACGAATGACTACATCCGCCATCTTAGCAATACTCTGATTATGCGTTACGATAACAATTGTCTTACCATAGCTCCTTGCCATTTTAAGGAGAAGCTTCAGCACCATTACGCCTGTTTCCGAATCCAGCGCACCGGTAGGCTCATCACATAAAAGCACCTGAGGATTTTTGCACAGCGCCCTTGCGATAGACACTCTCTGCTGTTCGCCTCCCGATAGCTCGGACGGAAAATTATGAAGATGTCCGGAAAGCCCCACCTCTTCTATCATCTGCTTTGCATCGAGATGGTTTTTTGATATTTCCGACACAAGCTCCACATTTTCATAAACGGTTAGTGTAGGTATCAGATTATAAAACTGAAATACAAAGCCGACTGTGCCTGCCCTGAAATCCGCTAATTCATTATCGCTTAGTCCGGAAATATCCCTGCCGTTTACGGTGATAGTTCCGTCTGTGGGGCTGTCAAGCCCTCCGAGCATATTCAGCAGAGTGCTTTTTCCTGCGCCTGACGGACCGAGGATCACTACGAATTCACCCTCATCAAGTGTAAAGCTGACATTATCAAGCGCTTTCAGCTCATAATCTCCTGTTTTATAGATCCTTGTGACGTTCTTAAATTCTACAATAGACATTTCCTATCTCCCCTTTTTATTTCCGCAAAGCATTATCGGGTAAACAGTTCCTTAAAGGAAAAACCTCTTTTTTCATAAGGCTCCGTCCTGACATCAAGCACTTTGTAGCCTGTCTTATATATCTCCTCGCACAAAGAGTTTTTATCAAGCTGTTCATCACTGATTACCTCTGTCAATCCTTTTGAGCGTGACGAGCTGACTTTCTTAACATTAAAATGCTGACGGATAGTATCATTGATATGGCTTTCGCACATAGGACACATCATTCCGTCAATTTTCAGTGTGGTTCTGAACATGATCTCTGTCTCCTTTATTTTACAACATCTTTATAAAACAAACAAGTATCAATAGAATGAAAGATCCTATGCCGTTTCTGACACAGGATCTTTTCTGATTATTTGTCAGACTTATGTTCTCCGCAGTTTTTGCAGCTTTGACAGCATCCGCTGCAGCTCTGACATCCGCTGCACAAGCCGCCCTTTTTATGCTGTCTGATAAGATATACAATATCGGCAATTATCAGGGCAGCTACAACTGCTATGATAATGACTGTCATATAGTTTTCTGCAAGCCATGTGAACATAAATAACACTCCTTTAAGCTGCGGCAGCTCTGAGCTTATGCTCCTTCGATGCCGGTCTGAACAGCATATAGCATATGAAGCCGAGAACAAGTATCGCTGCGATCAGCCCTACAACATTTATGCTTCCTGTAAACACCGAACCGAACTGATAGATCATCAAAGCTACTGCATAAGCAAATACACACTGATATCCGACTGCGAACAGAGTCCATTTTGCGCTGTTCATTTCTCT
>DEHG01000090.1:0-19028 GCA_002351795.1 Ruminococcaceae bacterium UBA2806
ATTCGTGAGGGCGACCCGCTTGAAATATATACAAACAACGGCGGAGAGGTGATATTCAAAAAATATTCTCCTCTCGGAGAAATGACAACCTTTGCAGAACAATATGCCGAAGTCCTTAACCGCATAAGCAAAGCACCTGTTATTATTACCGACAGAGATCAGGTAGTCGCTGTATCAGGAATTTCCAAAAAAGAATATAACCGCCGTCCCGTATCAGATTCACTCGATCAGCTTATGGAACAAAGAACGTCTTATACCGCAAACAAAAACAATATCGGTCGCTTTACAGCTATTCAGGGAGTTGACCGTCCTGCAACAGTAGCCTACCCTATCCTTTCATCCGGAGATATCACCGGCTCTGTCGTTCTTCTGTCCGGCGATACAACGGCACTTCCTACCGATACGGACTGTAAACTCGCTCAGGCTGCCGCAGCCTTCCTCGGCAAACAAAATGAAGACTGACACATTTTTACTGAACTGACAAAGCGATGAATGATACTATATTGCTATTGCTGCGTTCCTCAGGATTACAGGAGAAAAATAATTTTTGTGACTCTTTCAATCCTGCTTTCTTTCAGATAAAACAGGGAAACCGCAAAAGAAGCTCTGTCCCCCCTCTTACGGTTTCCCTGTTTTCTTCATATCTGCAGCAAATAATAATTCAGCTTACTTTGAATTTCTTGTATAATGGAAAATATACTGCTGCGCTATCCCGGCAGTATGCCCCAGCATTTCGGGTGTTATTCCCGCAAATTCATCCTTCAATGCTTTTTTCATCCAGACGTCTATCGGAAATGCCTCCATCCTGTGAAGTCCGTACAGCAATGTACATTCTGCGACCTTTGCCCCGACTCCCGTTATTGTCATAAGCTCTTTTCGTGCGTCCTCTATGGGGGCTGTTTTAAGCTTTTCAAGATCTACACTGCCCTCGGCGCATTTTCTTGCGGCATCTATTATATATCTTGCCCGAAAGCCTGCCCTCAGCGGCGCAAGATCATCAGGCTCCAGCTTTGAAAGTCTTTCGGCTGCCGGAAAGCTGAAACCGTTTCCAGTATCCTCACCAAATCCTTCGCACAAACGGGATACTATCCCCTGTATGCGTGGGATATTATTATTCTGTGAAATAATAAAGGAACAAAGCGCTTCCCACGGCTCCTGATATAATATGCGTATGCCGTTAAGCTTTGCGGCAGCCTTATCAAGCAGCGGGCAAAGTCTGACCATTTCCTGACGAAGATCTTCATAATCCGTATCAAGGTCAAAATATTCCCGCCAAAGCTCTTCAATGCTCTGCTCATCAGCACCCTCAAGCACAACGATATCTCCGTCACGGTATAAACGGATATATCTGCCCCTTACAACTGCACTGTATACTCCGTCATCGTCCGCCGTCCAGCGGAAGCACTGACCGCATTCAAATGTATTCACAAGATCAAACTGTACGGGTGCAAACAATTCTGCGCCCCTTTTTGTTATCTGATATTCCATTTTATTTTCCTCTCTTTTTACAGTCTTTTATAATGATCTGCGCCGCAAGATAAATTGCCGCCAGCAGCACGGAGAAATTATACCCCGTTTTCAGCAATACAAGAAATCCGAAGGCTGTCAGCGGTATAAGTGTCAGCACCGATATGATATCCGCAGCAAGCAGCGCCTTTTCAATGTTCAGATATCTGCATAGTATCAGAGAAAGCGCCTGTCCCCCGTCAAGGCTTCCGATCGGCAGGGCATTGAAAAGGGCAAGGGTCAGATCTGCGCTAACAAGCTTTGACGCCGTATCTCCCGGAATAAACAAACATATTCCCGCTGTCAGAAGATTCGCTGTCACTCCCGCTGATATCACTGCAAGCTCCTGAGCGAAGGAAAGCAATGTCTTTGACCTGTCTATTATTGCAAAATCAAATAATCTCAGTCTTATCCTTTCCGGTCTTATCCCGAATAACCTCATGACCGCAAGATGTCCTGATTCATGTATAATCACTGACAGAAAACATACAGTAACAGAAAGGCTGCTGTCATACAGGATCACTGCCGTCATTACCGCCGCCAGAGGAAAGCTTATCTCCCATATCAGGCTGCCTGTTTTTATCTTCATTCTGCGCTGCTTTCAGGCTGTGAGCTTTTTTCTATTTTGCTTTTTTCTGTTTTGCTTTCTTCTTTTTTGCTGACAGGCAGGGAGCTTTCTGTTATGATACTTGTTTCCTTTATCTCGGCATTGTCTTTAAAAGGCAGCGGCGGCTGTTCACTTCCTGTAAATATACTGTTATTATAATGATCGTAAAACAAAGTGCCTATCTGTGCGTGGACACTTCCTCCTATCCATCTTATCACCGCAGCGGCAGCTATGCAGAGTATGCATATCACTACCCTTATCACCGTAAGCAGCAGACCGCTGCTTTCTTTTTTTACGTTTTTTTCCTGCACCGATTCCTCCTGCACTTCATTTTCAAATTCGTCCATCATATCATCCCCGCTTCTCAGAATATGTTTTTAGTAATAATATGAAGGAGTTTTATAAATTATTATAAGTGCAGTGTAGTGGTTAGTGGATAGTGGGTAGTAATTAGTGATTAGTGGTCAGTGTGCAATGATCACTAAATATCCGAACTGACACAAAGCCTGTCAGAATGACATTATTAAAGCTTTTGTCACACCAGGATGTGACATCGATGTTATATAGCCATATGAGTAGTGTAGGGTTGTGTAGGGTTTACATAAACCCCCATAGAAAATTTAAGAAATAATCTTATAAAAAGTTATGTTTGACTATACACAACCCTACACTTGGCTTTGAGCTTTGAGCTTTATTCTCAGAATTTATGCGAGAAAAAACAACACTGCCGCTGCGATAAGACCGACAGCCCCTGTTGAGATCAGTACTATCATCAGTATTTTCAGAAGTTTCAGCTTATCATTATTCCGTCCTTCAGCTGTGGATCCGCTCGGAACAATAGGCGTTCTTTTGGTTATGGAAATATCTCTGCCTATTTCTTTATTGACCTCGGAGATATCCTTTTCCTGCCGTATCTCACCTTCAAGCCCGAAATGCTCCTTCATTAGCTTAGCTGTATCGGAATAAATAATATCGTTTATCCCCGCTTTATCCGGCAGAACAAATATCATCTGGCTGCCGCTGATAAGATAATAAAATGTACATTCATCCTTTGAAACGCATCTGATATCCGCACTCTTTTTATTATCCTTTGGACGCAGTATCCCTGCAAGCGTTTTTTCGGTACTTTGTCCGCTTCCATCAATTCCGCCGATAATTACTATAAGCTTCCTGCGTTTCAGCACAGCGGACAGCTTCTGAGCAAGCTCCTGCGGATCAGATGCCGCTGCGGCACCTGAAAGCGTTATCCCGTATGGCTCAAACAGCTTTTCAGCATCCCGCTGCATCACTGCCGTTTTTCCCGCACGATAGAATATAATTTCAAACTTCATTTCTTTTCTCCATTTTTCGTCAATTCTATAATATTATTGGGGAGCTAAGCCGGACTTAACTCCCCATAATTTATTATTCGCCTGACATACTTGTTTGTTCCGGATTCTCGGAAGGTTCCTCGGGAACAGACGGCTCAACATAAGGCTCGCTTGATTCATGCTCGCTTGAAACAGGCTCGCTCGAAACAGGCTCGCTAACAGGTTCGCTCGAAACAGGCTCAGACGGCTTGTGAGAAGTCTCTGCATCTATCTGTGACGCTGTCTTTACGCTGTCCATCTTATTCTTTGCGGTTGCTACATAGCTGTTGATCTGGGTAGTATCGGTTGCTTTGTCTATAAGACTGTCATATTCCTTGATTATACCCTCGATCTCCTGCTGCTGCGCCCACTTATAATTATTGCGGTTCACATAATTTTTAATGCTTGATTTAGCATTCGATTTAGCTTCCTTGAGCTCCTCAGCCTTTCTTGATTCTTCATCCTTTGACATCTGAGCCTTGATGGATTCCTCTCTCTGCTTCTGCTTTGAAAGCTCGGCTGATTCTTCCTTCTTGATCTCTTCGTCAGTCTTTATCTTTGCAAGACCCTTGATGGCTTCTTCCTTAGCCTTATCTACATCCTCAATAGTCATCTGCTCATCAATAAGCTTGAAGTAATCCTCCATAGCTTCATCTATCATAGCCTTCTGAGTTGTACGATAATGCTTGCCTGCAACTGAATTCTGAACATCTCTCTTTGCAGCTTCTTTTCTTTCCTTCAGTTCATTTTCCGTTGCCTGCTTATTACTCTGCTCCTTCTCGGCGTTCAGGTCGTCAATTGTCTTGACCTTGCGTATATCATCAAGAGCCTTATTGAATATCTCTTTGATCTCTGTACGGCTCTTTGCACCGTCCATAATCTTTGTGTAATCCTCGATAAGCTTATCGACCTGCTTTTTCTCGTTTTTGCCGTAATTGTTTCTGGAAACATAATCTTTAAGATCTCTGATAGCTGCGTCCTTGCTGTCCTTGAGATCTGCAAGAAGCTTTTCATCATCCTTTTCGGACCAGTCGGTCTTTTTGCCGTCATACCAGGTGATCTTGTTCTTGTTATAAGCCTCCTGGAATGTTCCGACATCGGGCTTCTGACCGCCGTAGGTATTGTACCATATATCGGGATACAGAGTATCGGGATTCTCCTTTGCGCCCTTTGTATCTACCTTGCTTGACTCACCGTCTCTTACCTTTCTTGCAACTACAACAAAACGGAACTGCGAGAAATCATAGGTACAGGTCGAGAGCGTTACAAGCGTATCATTTTCATTTGCAGTTACAGGCGTATCAATAATTGAACGTTCACGTATCTGATAAATGAAGTTGAGGAAATCATAATCGTTCTCAAAATCGCCTCTGAGATAGTTGAAGAATTCACCCTGGCTTTCAAGGGTATTTGTCTTCATAACGGAAATGATCTTCCATTCGCTCTTTTCATAGATAGTATTGAAGGTGAATGTAGGATTCTTTTTATAGAAACCGAGATCCTCGAAATATTTGAGAGTACCGAACATTCTTCCGTCTCTCATATTATGACCGTGAAGAATGAGGTTCTGTGAATCGAGCTTGCTTCTGTAATCAAGGAAAACTGTACCGTATGAATCGTCTCTCTTATAGAAATCCCTGTAGAGATAATACTCATGATCTGCTTCCTTAGGTGCCTGACATACAACATAATCTATCATTGTATTGGGAACCTTTACCCAGCCTATTGTATCTTCGTTTTCCTTTACAAGCTTGCTGAAATCGACAAGAGTACCCTGTGAACCGTCTATCGGCTTTTTGGTGATCTTTTCACCGGTCTTTTCATCTATCTCATCCTCGACAACAAGCATCTTTCTTATTTCCTGATTCTGGTTGTCGTTAATGGCAGGCTTGACTACAAGGAGATTCACAAGCATGACTGATGAAACTATGAACGTACAGATGGCAAGCATCAGCACGACCTTTCTGATAACATCAAAAGGTGAATCCCCGCTGCAGGGAATAAATCTTTTCCAAAACTTCGGCTTTGCCTTCGGTCTGAGCAGGCTTTTGCATACGCTGTAAAGTATCGTATTGAAATCCTCGCCAGCTGTCTTTTCTTCCGGAAGAAAAACAACAAGTATCTGATTGCATACTGTTGTATAAGCGGTAATGGTTTTATCTTCCTTTTCATCTTCCTCATTTTCATCAGTATGATGCTGCTTTTTCGGCTGACCAAGAACAACGACATTTTCCTCTACCGAGCCGTCATCTACTTTCAGTGTCGGCATTACCGGAGTTATCTTATCGTTTCTGTGTCTTTCGTCTATCATCGAATCAAGGTCTATGACAGGGGCTTCGATCTTTTTGATCTTACCTTCTATTCCAAGCTCCCTGAAGCCTTCCATAGCCTTTTCCTGATCGTTTTTCCTGAATGCATCTGCTACAACTACCAAATGGATCTTTTCACTGCCGCCGGCGCTTTCTTCCAACGCATCCGTAAAGCTTTCCTGTGTAAGATTGATCTCTGTCTTATAAATGATATTGATATCAATATCACCAAGCATTTTTACGGTATCCTCAAAATCCATTTCTGAGGTCTTAGCAAAGGATTTTCCGTTTCGTGGAAAATACAATTCGGAATTCATGCTTATCACTCCTGTATTATTTTAAGATTTTTTACCGGTTTCCTACTATGGAAATGATCTATTATGCATCATTTCCCGAATATCTGTTTTCACAGTCTGATCTGATAAAAATAACAGTACTAAAAACGGGGTCATGTGATTTCCGTAATTTTGACATTTTCCACCGCTTCCCTGACGAGAGGTCCATAATCCATCTTATTCTGCTCTGCTATTACACTTTTCAGTACAGGTCTTGTTCTCGGGTGTTTCGGAGTAAATACCGTACAGCAATCCTCATAGGGCTGTATTGAAATATCGAATGTATCTATCCGTCTTGATATCTCTATTATTTCTTCCTTATCCATTCCTATAAGAGGTCTGAATACCGGAATCCCGCAGGCGGCATCCGTACAGGCAATTGCGCCTATCGTCTGGCTTGCGACCTGACCGAGACTTTCTCCTGTGATCAGAGCCTGACAATCATTTTCAAGAGCTATTTTTTCGGCTATTTCCATCATAAGCCGTCTCATTATTATAGTGAAATATTCTTCATGACATTTATCCCTTATCTCCTCCTGGAGCTTTGTAAAGGGAACCGTATACATTGTCATCCTGCCGCTGTAAGCAGAAACCTTTTCAAGAAGCTGTCTTACCTTTTCCTCAGCTCTTTCGCTTGTATAAGGCGGGCTTGCAAAATGTATTGCTGTAAGCTCTATTCCCCGCTTTGCCATCATATATGCGGCTACAGGACTGTCTATACCTCCGGAAATAAGTATCGCTGCCCTGCCTCCCGTTCCAACGGGGATACCGCCTGCGCCCTTTATGACGCCCGCATGGATATAGGCGCTGTCGTCTCTTATTTCAACAGTCACAACAGCATCAGGATCATGAACATCTACAGCGACATCGGGATATCTGTCCGCAAGACAGGAGCCGACCTCTTTTGCTATCTCAGGAGACGTCAGCGGGAATTTTTTATCCGAACGCTTTGCCTCGACCTTAAAGCTTCCTATCCGTGAGAAGGTATCCTCCAGATAATCGCAGGCTGTCTGCTTTATGCTTTCGATATCCTTTTCGGCTGCAACTGCTCTTGAAAAGGCTGCAATACCGAATATCTTTGAGATACAATCCTCCGCCTCATCCATATCAATATCATCAAATACAGGGATCACAGTTATTATTGACTGCGAGTTTCTGACCTTGAATGAGCCTATCTTATGCAGACGATGCTTTATGCTTTTAATGAGCTTATCTTCAAAGTTTTTCCGGTTAAGACCTTTAAGGACGATCTCACCGAGTTTGATAAGAATGACTTCCTTCATTATTTCACCTTTCAAATGACAGCAAAGAACCTGTGAAAACTGACTGTGACCGGGTAAAAAAAGCTTTGCCCTGCACAGATAATCTTTCAAAAATAATTCACAGGCACTCTGCATTACTTTTCTGATAAAAAACCAAATTTCCATCAATTATTCTATCACACTTCTCAGCTACTTGCAAGAGTTGAAACAGCGATTTTAAGATTGTTTACAATAATATTTGCATCATCTGCGCTGTTTTCGTCAGAAAAGCTTATTCTGAGCGCAGAATCAGCCCTTTTATCGTCATATTTCATTGCTTCAAGGACATGGCTTTTATGCCCCTTGGCACAGGCGGACCCGCTTGATACGAATATTCCACGCTCTGCAAGGAAATGAAGAAGTGTTTCCGAGCGGAATCCGGGCAGTGAAAAGTTGATTATATAAGGCAGACAGCCTTCATCGGAATTGAAAACAATACCGTCGATCTCACTAAGCCTTTGCCGGAATATCTTATTGAGCTCCTTTATTTTTTCACCCTGCTGTCTGTCATAGACCTCGACCGCCCTGCCCATAGCGCATATAAGCGGCGCTGCTTCTGTTCCGGGGCGAAGCTTTCTTTCCTGCATACCGCCATAGTGAAGCGGGATTATCCTCACGCCTTTTTTTACATAAAGAGCGCCGACTCCCTTTGGCGCATGGATCTTATGACCGCTGACAGTCATAAGATCAATGCCTGTCTTTTTTGGTATCACGGGCATTTTCATATATGCCTGAACAGCGTCAACATGAAACAGAGCCGGAGAGCCTGCCGCCGTGATCGCACGTTTCACCGCAGATATAGGCTGAACAGAACCAAGCTCATTATTCACTGCCATTATGCTGACAAGTATCGTATCCTTTGTGACAGCCTTTTTAATATCCTCTGTCCTTACGCACCCGCTTTCATCGGGAGGAAGATATATTACCTCATACCCCTGCTTTTCAAGCTCCTGCATTGCTTCATACACAGACGAATGTTCAATAGCTGTCGTTACTATACGTTTCCCCCGCCGCTTCAACGCATTCACTGCGCCGAAAACCGCCGTATTGTTTCCCTCTGTTCCGCCGGATGTAAAATAAATCTCCTCCGGCATTGCAGAAACAGACCCGGCTATGATCTTTCGTGCATATTGTATCTCATGCTCCGCTTCAAGCCCCTTTGAATGGAGTGAGGACGGGTTGCCGTAAAACTCCGTCATCATCTCAAGCGCCTTCTGAGCCGCCTCTTCACAGACCCTTGTAGTAGCGCTGTTATCAAGATATATTTCTTTTTCCAAAACACATTCCTCCGTGTTAAAAAACGTTTGATTCAAAATGAGTATAAACAGCGGAACTTCCGCCGATAATAGATCTATGGATATTTTTCGATCCAGCATCTAAAATAATCGAAACGGGGTCATTATATGGAACTGACAAAAGGTGAATACGCAAGAATGGTCGACAACGTTACTCCCGGAAGCAAGCTTCTGCGGGACTGCGCCGGAGCATTTCTCGGCGGCGGTATGATATGTACCATCGGTCAGCTCATTACAGATCTTTATACCTTAACAGGCTTTTCACAAAAAGACGTTGCCTGTCTTACAAGCGTAACACTGATATTCCTCGGAACTCTCCTTACATTTTTTGGAGCTTATGACAATATCGCAAAATATGCAGGCGCAGGAACTCTTGTGCCTATAACCGGTTTTGCAAACGCTGTAGCCTCACCCGCCATGGAATTCAAAACGGAAGGCTATGTACCCGGAACAGGTACGGGAATGTTTGCCATTGCAGGTCCCGTTATCGCATACGGAACAGCCGCTTCCGCTTTATACGGCATTATACTGCTGATAACGGGATAGATCACAGCTGTATCAGCAAACAACAGATGTCCTGGATCTGATATAAGAACCTCGCCTTCATCCGCCTGCGGCACATAACTCTTCACCCAAGCAAAAAGGAGACAGGAGTATGATAAGCTATTATCCCCCGTTTTCAGGAAAAGACTGCCGCAGACGGCGTAAAGGTCAGAGATCCTTCATACAGACAGCCTTCTCTGCTCGTTTGCAGATATGAAATCGATCTTTATTATAATACAACTTATTGTATATAAATGTCAAAAAAAGACATGTCAATGTAAAAATAATACATTTTTTGTATATAAAAATATTGTAAATAAGAAAAAAATATGTTATAATCAGAATGTTAAATATATTTCGGATATGCATTCAGCTTATCAGCGAAAGGAGCTATACTATGTACGACAAAATACTTACATCCTTATCCTACGGTATGTTTGCCGTTGGCGTAAGAGGGGACAGCGCACCGAATGCCTGCATCGTAAACACCGTTATGCAGATATCATCACTTCCCATGACAATCGCAGTCAGCATCAATCACAACAATTATACTAACGAATGTATCAAAAAATACGGTGAGTTTACAGTGAGCGTACTTTCCGAAAACACTTCAGGTACAGCAATAGGAGCTTTGGGCTACACCTCCGGACGTGATACCGATAAGCTTGCCAACGTAAAGTATAAAATGCTCAGAGAAGGTGTTCCTGTTATTCAGGAGAACATCTGCTGCTGGTTCTTATGCAAGGTCGTACATCAGGTAGAAACTGTCACCCATACAGTATTTATTGCCGAACCCATCGCCGGCAGTGAAAAAATCAAGGACAAACCCATGACCTACGATTATTACCGCAATGTTATCAAGGGCAAATCTCCGAAATATGCGCCGACCTTTGTTCCCGAGGAAGAAGAAAAGACCGATACATATATCTGCACTATCTGCAAATATGAATACAATGACAGTCTTATTCCTTTCGACGAGCTTCCCGATGACTGGGTATGCCCGATATGCGGCGCACCGAAACCGGTATTCAAAAAGGAAACATAAACTATTATAAAAATTGTAGCATATTTCTTTACATATGTCAAGCACACTTGACAAAATTCATAATAAACTTGTCAGAGACAGCAAATTTCCACAGATAAGAACGGCTGTCTCTGAATAAAAAATACGGAGCGTCTGGTTATGAACATAAGAGAAGTACAAAATGAAATCATCCGCCTGAAAAAAGAAAACGATATCTGCATTTTAGCGCACAGCTATCAGAGTCATGACATAATAGAGATCGCTGATTTTACGGGAGATTCCTATGCCCTGAGCAAGCTTGCGGCTAAGGTCCCGAATAAAACCGTCATAATGTGCGGCGTAAGATTTATGGCTGAAACAGTAAAAATGCTGTCGCCAGAAAAAAAGGTAATACTATCCTGTCCTCAGGCAGGCTGCCCGATGGCGGAGCAGATGGATAAGGAGCTTATCGAAGGAATAAAGCCTCAGTTTGAAGGATATACTGTTGTAGCATATATCAATACGACCGCAGAGCTTAAAACGGTATGCGATGTCTGCGTTACATCCTCGTCCGCAGTGAAGATAGTAAAAGCAATTGACAACAATAACATTCTTTTCATTCCCGACTGCAACCTCGGAGCATATGTAGCAAAACAGGTCCCCGAAAAGAATATACGCTTCCTCCAGGGTGGCTGTCCGGTACACGCTGCGGTCACAAAGAAGCACGTTGAAACTGCAAAGGCTCTTCATCCGGATGCAGAGTTTTTGGTACATCCCGAATGTCGTCCGGAAGTCACCGCAGCAGCGGACTATATAGGCTCAACATCGGGAATAATGGACTATGCAAAAAGCTCGGATAAAAAGGAATTCATTATCGGAACTGAAAACAGCATTTCGGCACATTTACAGTATGAATGTCCCGACAAAAAATTCTATCCGCTGTCAAAGGAGCTTATCTGTCCGAATATGAAAGCCACAACTCTTGTGGATGTTCTTGACTGCGTAAAGGGTCAGGGCGGAGAAGAAATCGAAATGAGCGCTGAAATGATCGCAAGCGCAAGAAAATGTATAGATAAAATGATCGAGCTTGGCGGCTGACATTAAAACGGCAGGCATGACGGGATACCGTTGTGCCTGTTTTATAATCAGGATGGTGAGAATGTGAGTCAATACGAAAGAATGAAGGCTAAAAACGAATTGCGGAAAACGCACATAAAGCGGGGAGGATCTGCCGGTAAAAACCGCTTTGTACCCGAAAGCGAAAGAGGGGCAGGGCTCAGAAACGCTATCGTCATTATGCCTGTCATTATCGTAATTATCATAATTGCAGCGCTGATCGCAGGACTATATCAGTTCCGCAGCCTGTTCAATGAGGATATGAAGGGCGTCGAACGCAGCCGGGTCACTTCCTCTGACGATACTGCTCTTGAAAACAAGCTTTTACTGACTGTAAATCCTGAAAATCCCATACCGTCGGATTTCAGGACTGATCTTGTCGATTCAAACGGAATACAGATCGGCCGCACAGCGGAAAAAGATCTCGGAGAAATGCTTGAAGCCGCAAAAAAAGACGGGCTTTCACTCACTCTTTCAGGGGGATATATTTCAGCCGAACAGCAGCAGGAAATGTTCAGTCAGGAAGTAAGCAGACTGATGACAAGTGAAGGGCTTACAAACAGCAACGCTATTGAAAAAGCCGAAAAAACCATCCCTGCCGGAGATCACAGCGAAAGGCAGACGGGACTTTTGGTCACATTTTCATCAGGCAGCAGAAAGGATTTTTCCGAAACAAAGGAATATCTCTGGCTTATCCGCAACTCTCTGAAATACGGTTTTATACTTCGCTATCCCGAAGGCCGTGAAAAAGAAACCGGCTTTGCATATGATCCCACCTGTTTCCGTTATGTAGGAAAGGGAAACGCATATAAAATCACAACTCTCAATATGACTCTTGACGAATACTCGGAATATCTTACCGCCCGTAATGATAAGGAATGATGAAGGGCAGGAGAATAGAACAGAACAGACATATAACCATAAAGCCGGCAGATCATAGTCTGCCGGCTTATAATTTTTCATGCAACATCATAAGGATAAATGCTAATTTCTTCCTTGTCAAGAACAAACTTTACAGAATCATAGGCATTAAGACCGCTGCCCCTTATTTCAAAACATTCTATCCAGTCTGGCGCAAAGCTTACAACTATACCGCCATGCTCCGCCGTCCAGATTATCCCCTTGAACACAACATTACTGTCCAGATCTATGTCTGTATATACAGGCGACTTTGCTCCATCGGGGAGGATCTGCATATCTTCAACACTCAGATCGGGCAGCGATAATTCGCATACATACTTCTTCCCTATTTCGGGATCAACTTCCCTTGACATCCATCGTCCCATAAATGAACCGATCTCTGTTTTACCCTTAACAAAAAGCTTACTGTTAAGCTCTTTTATAATTTCCTCCACCATTATAGTCAACTCAAGCACCACCTTAATTATCATTTGAAAACCCATGACAATAATATACAATACTTTATCCTCTTTTTCAATCCTTTTTATTAAATTTATTTTAAAAAACGCAAAATAAAAAAGCGTCCCGAATCAACGAAACGCTCTTTCTGATAAATATAAAATGAAACAGGATCATTCTGCTTTATTTCTCTCAGCATTCCTCTTTGCAAAACAAGCGCTGCAATAAACAGGACGACCGTCACGGGGTTCAAAACGAACTCTTGCCTCACCGCCGCAGTCAGCACATACATACACCTTACCCGGACGTCTGCATGACTTGCATCTCTTCGGCTCATTGGTCAGACCCTTTGACGCATAAAACTCCTGCTCTCCTGCTGTAAAAACAAACTCCTGGCCGCATTCTTTGCAAACTAATGTCTTATCTTCGAACATTTCATTTACCTCTCTTTGGTATTTTTATTAATTAGCCCCGGACGGAATCGCACCGCCACCTTTGAAAAAAATCAACGCTCTTTCTTAAATAAGCTACCCGGGCATATCACCTTAAAAATCTGAGCTTCTTTCTCACTCGCTGCATTGCATTATTACAGACCTTAACCGTAATTCCAAGATCGGCAGCTATCTCTTCATAACGCTTTCCGTCAATATACAAGGACAGAACATTGCGCTCAAGCTCCGAAAGATTTTCACGAATAACACGGAAGATCTCCTTAGTTCTCTCGACCGAATCCACAAAGGACTCAGGCTCGGTATCAGGTGCAGACAAAACCTCAGTCTGCTCACTAAGCGGCAGCGCTTCATTATTGATAGAATTCAGGGAACTGTTAGCCTTTCTGACAACGGATATCATCCTGTTCCTGATGCATACTCCCGCATAGGTACGGAAGGACGCCGTGCCGCCGTTTTTGTAGGTGTTTACCGCATTTACAAGACCGATATTGCCCTCCTGCAAAAGATCATCAAACTCCACCGACATATTACTGAATCCTGATGCAAGCCGCCTTATCACATAAACATAACGCACTGCAATTGCTGTAAATGCATCCTGAACACCGTTCCTATATAGTATGACCAATTCTTCATCAGTAATCAGCTTATATTTTTCGGAGATCTCAAAATCCTGCATTGCGACACCTCCTGAATAACCCTACTTATCATGATACACTATTTTATTTAATTAGTCAAATGATTTTTTTTCACTTGAATTAATTATACCAAATTTTGGAACAATGCTGTAAAACTCTCTTTTATATTTGTTTACTATTTCAGCTATAATTCATCAGCGGAATTTTCACAAATTTACACAATGATTTTCCTGATTTTTTGTTGCAGAATCACATTTTTTATTATAAAATATATTTAACCACTAACATATATTAATCAGGTGATAATATGGTCGTAAGAATAAAAAGCATGGGACTTCTGGGCATGGACGCTTTTGAAATAAATGTCGAAACGGATATATCAAAGGGTGTGCCCTCCTTTGACATTGTAGGTCTGCCCGACGCTTCGATCAAGGAATCCCGTGACCGTGTACGCTCCGCATCAAAAAACAGCGATCTGGTTTTTCCGGCAAAAAAAATAATAGTAAATCTTGCCCCCGCCGATGTCAGGAAGGTCGGCTCGCTTTATGATCTTCCCATTCTTATATCCGTACTGTATGCATCCGGGCAGATAGACTCCGGACTTGACAGCTGTGCATTTATCGGTGAGCTTTCATTAAGCGGCGAGGTACGAAATGTCAACGGCGTACTGCCTATGGCAATCAAGGCAAAGGAAAACGGCTGCCGTGATTTCTTTGTGCCTGCGGGAAATGCATCCGAGGGCGCAGTTGTCCAGGGGATCAATATTTACCCCGTCAATGATCTGAAACAGCTGATCGACCATCTTACAGGTGAAAAGCTTATCAGACCTGCGAAGCCTGTAAATCCGTCAGCGGCACATCCCCATTACGATGTTGATTTTTCAGATGTAAAGGGTCAGGCTGAGGCAAAGCGTGCTTTGGAAATAGCTGCCGGCGGCGGTCATAATGTACTGCTGATAGGCACACCGGGTACGGGAAAATCAATGCTTGCAAAAAGAGTACCTACTATACTTCCGGAAATGACCTTTGCTGAAATGATAGAAACAACAAAGATACATTCCATAGCCGGCATGCTTGACCGTGACCATTCCATTGTTACGGAAAGACCTTTCCGTTCACCTCATCATACCGTTTCCCCCGCCGGACTTACGGGAGGCGGGACAATACCTCATCCCGGAGAAATATCACTTGCCCACAACGGCGTTCTGTTTCTTGATGAGCTTCCCGAATTCAACCGTATGGCTATGGAAGTCCTGCGCCAGCCGATCGAAAACGGTCAGGTAACAATTTCAAGGGTAAATGCAACTCTTACATATCCTTGCTCCATAATGCTCATAGCCGCAATGAATCCCTGCCCATGCGGTTATTACGGTACCCCGAAATGCACCTGCAGTCCTAAAGCTGTCGCAAATTATCTTGCAAAGGTATCCGGCCCGCTTCTTGACAGGCTTGATCTTCATGTTGAAGTTCCCGCCGTAGATTTTTCCGAGCTTTCATCATTGAAAAAGAGCGAATCATCCGCACAGATCAAAAAAAGAGTAGACAGGGTGCGGAATATACAGAATGAGAGATTCAAAGGAACAAATATAACCTGCAATGCAAGAATAACTCCTGCGCTTCTTAATAAAATGTGTCCCCTTTCGGACGACGCAAGAGCGTTTATGAAAAACCAGTATGAACTTCTTGGTCTTTCAGCCCGTGCCTATGACAAGCTTCTGAAGGTAGCACGGACTATTGCAGATATAGAGGGACAGGAAGTCATAAAAAAAGCCCATATTTTTGAAGCTGTACAATTCAGAAATCTGGACAGAAAATACTGGCGCTGACATTTTTAATAAAATGTATATGTACAAAACGATATTATGTGATATAATAATTATATGCAATAATTACAATACACAAAAATTATCATTACAGATACAGTGAGAGATTTTCATAAGCTCCCCTGCTTCTGCCCGCAGTGACAGATCTTGTGTATAAGCATTTGCTTAAAGGTATAGCATAGTCAGCGGCAAAATAGTATTAATGTCATTTACTATAATTCTGAAAGGAGTAAATAAAAATGAAAAGCAATTCTTTGACCAAAAAACTGTTTTCGGCAGCTCTTGCAGTTGTAATGGCTGTCGGCGCATCTGCAATGTCAGTCAGTGCAGTCGATGCAGGCACGATCAATACAGATGTTGAAAGCGTTCTCCCGCTTAACGGCTCAGGCGCTACCCTGACACTTAACCAGACCTATGATTTCCCGGAGTATATTTCCTCACGCACCGGAACCGCCTATAAGATCTCCGTTTCAAACAACGGCGTACTCACCTACAAGGACGGAAAGATCACTGCATCTGCTGCAGGAACCGGTACAGTGACCATCACTCTCAAAAACGGTAAAAAGCTTAGCTTTACATTTAATGTCAAAGCGCCTGAAAAGGAGATCACCCTCGATCAGAGCAAGCTTTCACTGAAGGTCGGTCAGTCGTCCAAGCTCAGCGCAAGACTTAAAAACAGCAGCGGCAAGATAATCTGGAAATCCTCCGATACAAGGATCGTAAGCGTTGACCAGAACGGCAAAATTAAAGCACACGGCTCAGGCACAGCAGTCGTTTCCGCAGCTACCGATAACGGTGTGACCGCTTCCTGTCAGATCAATGTTGAAGATCCCATTCCGGTAACGGCTGTCAATATCCATACTCATTTCATCACTCTCCCCGTCGGTGAAAGCTATCAGCTCCGTACATCCGTTTCACCCGAAAATGCAAGCAATACTCAGTTAAAATGTACTTCCCTTGATACTTCTGTAGCCGCCGTATCCGATGGATTGGTAACTGCAAAGGCAGAGGGCAAAACAAAGATCGTTTTTACAAGCGCAAACGGACTTTCTTCGGAATGTGATGTCATTGTCACAAAGCCTGCAAATGTTCCGGTCAGAAGCGTCACCGTTAATAAAACGGAGATCACTCTCAAGGTCGGCAAAAGCATGAAAGTAAATGCAGCTGTTTCGCCGTCAAACGCAACAGACAAGACTCTGACATATACCATCGGCAATCCCAAGGCCGCTAAGGTCTCAAACGGCATTGTTACAGCAAAACGTGCAGGCAGGACTAAGCTTACCATAAAAAGCTCAAATGGAAAGAAAGCCGTCTGCATAGTAAATGCAGTCGAATAAAAATGGCACCGGTAAGATAAAATGTACAGTATGTGACGAAACAGGTTATATCGGTTTTGAATATCCTCATGCCGGATATACAATTAATCCGAGAAGAAAATGTACAATATGCGGAGGAACAAAGCTGCATACATGTGCAAGGTGTGCGGGAAGCGGAAAAGAATAGTGACCTGTCTTACAGCAATCAGTAAAGGGGAGATTTATTTTGGTAAGGACAACAATAAGTATTGACGGAATGATGTGTCCCATGTGTGAAGCCCATGTAAACGACGCATTGAGGAAACAATTTCCCGAGATCCAGAACGTGAAATCGTCGCATAAGAAAAATGAGACTGTCATAATATCCTCAAGGGAATACACAGACGAGGAACTCAGATCCGCACTTGACAAGTCGGGCTACAAGGTCATTTCTGCTCAGAGTGTTCCTTATGAGAAAAAAGGATTTTCTTTCTTCGGAAAATAAAACCGCCGGGGGCTGCTTTAGGGCAGCTCCCTTTTTTGAATAGTAATGTACAAAATGTATTAATTGTGATTGATTATTTTGTATAGATTTCAGCATTGAATAGCATAAAACAAACTGGTATAATATGTTTGTATTCAGTTTCGCATATTGCGAAAAACAAAAAATAAAGGAGGATACACTATTATGCAATACAAGATCTTAGGCGAGCCGCTTCCTGTCGTTGAATGTCACCTTGCATCCGGTGAAATGATGATAACCGAAAGAGGCGCAATGAGCTGGATGACACCCAATATGAAAATGGAAACAAAGGGCGGCGGAGTAGGCAAGATGTTCGGAAGAATGTTCTCCGGCGAATCTATGTTCCAGAATCACTATACAGCTATGGGCGGCAGCGGAATGATCGCTTTTGCTTCCAGCTTCCCCGGCTCGATCCGTGCATTTAACATAAGCCCCGGCAATGAAATGATCGTTCAGAAATCAGGCTTCCTTGCTTCCGAGGCAGGAGTACAGCTTTCCGTACATTTCCAGAAGAAACTCGGCGCAGGCTTCTTCGGCGGTGAAGGCTTTATCATGCAGCGTCTTTCGGGTAACGGCATAGCATTTGTCGAGATCGACGGATATGCTGTTGAATATGAACTTGCAGCAGGTCAGCAGATGGTTATAGATACAGGCTATCTTGCCGCTATGACATCATCCTGCAATATGGACATTCAGTCTGTTTCCGGCATCAAGAATGCGCTTTTCGGCGGCGAAGGTCTGTTCAATACAGTTGTTACAGGTCCCGGAAAGATCATTCTCCAGTCCATGCCTGTCAATAATGTTGCATCCAGCATTGCTCCGTTTATTTCTACCGGAAGCAACTGATCAGACAACGCTCATTAATATGTCAGCATACTTTTCAGAGACAGAATATTTTTAATTTGCAGTATTCAGGAATAATAACGGGCTGTTACACTTAACAAGTGGAGCAGCCCTGTTTTTCGGGAGATAAGATCATGGACATTCAAAACAAGAATGAAAAAAAAGATACTGTATTTATTATCGAGATCATAGGAAAGGTCTTTTTTTCAGCTGTACTTATCATTATGATATCAGCTGCGGTAATGTTTTTTCTGCTGTTTTTTATGGGCATACAGGTACACTGTGCATATGACAGCAGCATGGAACCTGAAATACCCGAAAACAGCCTTGTACTTGTCAGCAAAACCGATCCTTCCGTCATTAACAGCGGACAGAATATCACCTATGCAACAGATGAACAAGGCACTCTGAAAAACGGCAGGACAGTCGAAAACGATTCTTTGCGGGAAAGGGTCACAGTCACAGACAACTCAGGAAATAATAATGAAGTAATGTGGGATAATATAATAGGCACAGCAGTTTACGCAGTACCCGCTGCAGGACCTGTATACGATTATATTATTTCAGAAGAAAACAGAGCTGTTCTTATAACAATTGCATTTTTACTTGTAGGTTCAAGCCTTGCATTTGAAATAATAATAAAACGAATAAAAAACAAATAAATAAAAAATAATTATCTGCAATGTCATAGTATAACCTGAATCCGTGAAATTCCAAAGTAAAAAAGTTTCGCCA
>DEHG01000090.1:19095-21169 GCA_002351795.1 Ruminococcaceae bacterium UBA2806
GAAAGAGGGCGTCCCCTTGTGGCAGGATTGAAGAAAGCTGACTGCTGCCGCAAGGTAGCAAAGATATTTTACAGGATGCTAATAAAAATTGCACCTATTGGGTGATAATGTTTTTCTTAAACATCCCCCACAGATTTACTCCTTTCAATTGGTTTAAAGACTGCAAGACACATTTATCAATACAAAAAAATTTAACAAAATACAGCATTGTAAGACAGACATAAATGTGTTATCATATTAAGAGTTACTGCCGTCGGTACGGACAATTTTATAAAAGGAGTTTTTACTATGGCACAAAAAAAGAAAAGGGGCAGCAAGCCCATAAAAAAGGATCCTGAAAAGATAAAGAAGCAGGAACAAAAAGAAAAAAGAACGTCTATAATAATGATATCGGTATTTGCTGCGATAATTATTGCATCAATTGTACTTATATTTGTTTTTGGCGTACCGAGCAGCGGGAACGGGAATACGTCAACTCAGACAGCAGAAGCACCCTCACAGACAGTTTCCGAAAATGTTTACAGTGAAGAGCCGTCTGAAATATCGGATGTTTCATTTGTAGATATTGATGAAAACAAAACATATACCGCAGAGATAAAGGTCAAGGATTACGGAACGATCACCGTTGAGCTTGACCCGAAATCAGCGCCGATAACCGTAAAGAATTTTGTAAGCCTTGTACAGTCAGGTTTCTATGACGGACTTACATTCCACAGGATAATGGAAGGCTTCATGATACAGGGCGGCGATCCAAAAGGCGACGGCACAGGCGGTGCGGAACATACCATAAAAGGCGAGTTTGCACAAAATGGCGTAAACAATCCCATATCTCACAAGAGGGGCGTTATTTCCATGGCAAGAAACAGTATTTCTATGGACAGCGCAAGCTCTCAGTTCTTTATCGTTCAGTCAGACGATCATGTATTATCGCTTGATGAAAAATATGCGGGCTTCGGTCATGTCACCTCAGGCATGGATGTTGTTGATAAGATAGCAGCCGACGCAAAGCCCATTGATGACAACGGCACAATTGAAAAAGACCAGCAGCCTGTAATAGAGTCAATAAGAATGATAGAATAGAATGATAGAATAGAATGAAAGAATAGAATGATAAAATTGAATGACAGAATAGAATGAAAGTAATATGCGGGAGGGATCTATCGTGTTTGATTTTTTAAAAAACAGAAAACAAGACGTAGTAAAAGCTGACCCTGTATATGCCGAAAAGCTGATGACTCAGGCGGAAGACCTTGTCGAAAAAGAAGATATGAAAAAAGCTGAAAAGATCTATTCAAAAGCCCTCGATATTTATATTGCACTCTATGAGGAAAAACCTGACGATTACAGACAGCTTGCCGCAAAATGTGCCGACGGCCTCGGTTCGGTATATGAGAATCTTGAAAAATATACAGACGCATTTGAGGAATACTCTCTTGCCGCACAGCTCCTCATTGAAAAAGCTTCTGAACAGGAACCCGATCTGCTGGAAATGCTCGCAGACGCTTACTGCAATATCGGAGACACTTACTTTTTCCGCAGCAGATATGATGAAGCGGAAAAGGAATATAACAGGGCAATGGAGCTTTATATTCAGCTTTCTTCCGTTGACAGTGAAAAATATCTTGAAAACTCCGCCTATTGCTATGACTGCCTCGCTAAATCAAGCAGCGGTAAAGAGGATTACACCATTTCTATAGAACATTACGAAAAAGTTATTGAAATATATGAAAAGCTTATCGCTGATTATAACGGTTCTGCGCTTGACGGCGCTTCTATCGACCTTCATGACGAACTTGCCGCTGCATACGGCGATATCGGCTATATCTGTTCATGTCTGAAAAATTATGAGGATGCAGAAAAGTATTATCTCAAGGCGGCAGAAATATACAGGGATCTGGCAGTAAATGACCACGATGCATATTCCGATAATCTTTCTGCACAATATGATGATCTTGCCGCATTATATGAAGATATGGGAAATTATCAGCTTGCCAATAAATATTCCGCAAAAGCACAAAATCTCGATATCTGAAACAATACATTTATTTACAATAGGCAACCTCTAAAAACCTTT
>DEHG01000091.1:0-199 GCA_002351795.1 Ruminococcaceae bacterium UBA2806
ATAGCAACTATAACAACTATTACTATTCCTGTCCATTTTATAAAAAGAGCAGCAAGCTCTGCAAAACTCATCTTTCCACCCTACTCACTTAACATATCAGATATCGTTATTTTTGTACACATTCAATAAAAACATTCAAAATACACCACTTCACATTATCATTATAACAACCCCTCCCCCATTTGTCAACCAGCCAGCG
>DEHG01000091.1:338-7010 GCA_002351795.1 Ruminococcaceae bacterium UBA2806
GTTCAATGTTCAATGTTCAATCTGTCATCCTGAGCAAAGCGAAGGATCTTTTCATAAAAACAGCATATAATAAAGAGTTTTAGTAACTGCTCTGCAAACGCTGTACTTGTTTTAATGCTTTAGTTCAACAGAGTTTTCAACTCTTTCAACATCGCAATGTTGAAAAGTTAAAAACTTATCCACCTTTTCAACTTCTATGCTTTTCTGTATTATACTCAATACATATTCAATCAAAAAACGCTTTATAAACAAGCTTTTTTATTGATATTACGCAATTTGCACATAATTATACAGGATTGATTTATTTATTTTTTATTCCCTCAGAAAAATTATTTGTTGAAAGATCTGCGTTAATGTGATAAAATATTAAATCATAACAGCGGATTTTCAACTGCGTTATGTACTTGATTGATAAGATACATTTGGTACAAAAGGAAAGAGGAATGTATATGTGCGGATTATGCGGATTTACCGGTCACATAGCTGAAAGGGACAAGGTTTTAACAAACATGACTGACGTCATTACGCACCGGGGACCTGACAGTGTAGGTTATTATAAGGACAGCAGGATCTCTATGGGATTCCGCCGACTCAGTATCATTGACCTTGAAGGCGGTCATCAGCCAATTTACAACGAGGATAAAAGCCTTGTTCTTATGTTCAACGGCGAAATATACAACCATAATGAGCTTCGTGAGGAGCTTAAAAAATGCGGTCACACCTTCTATACAAAGGCTGACTCCGAGGTTCTTGTCCACGGCTTTGAAGAATGGGGCGAAAAAATGCTGAATAAGCTCAGAGGTATGTTCGGATTCGCCATTTACAACACAAAGGACGGTTCTGTTTTTATCGCACGTGATTTCTTCGGCATCAAACCTATGCATTATGCTGTAATAAACGGTGAGCTTATCTACGGTTCAGAGATAAAAAGTATCCTTGAACACCCTTCCTATGTAAAAAAATTCAATTACAGAGCGCTGGACAATTATCTTTCATTCCAGTATGTTGTACCGCCCGAAACCTTTTTTGAAGGCATATACTGTCTGCTTCCCGGTCATTTTATGTGGTTCAGGGACGGCAAGGTAACAACTACCCGCTATTTTGAAGCAACCTTCGATCCCGATACAACTCTTACTGAAAAAGAAGCTGTCGATAAAATAGAAGCTGTTTTTGAAAACTCCGTAAACGCCCACAAGATCAGTGATGTTGAAGTAGGCTGTTTCCTTTCAAGCGGCGTTGATTCAAGCTATGTTTCAACATATTTCGCAGATCAGAAAACATTTACTGTCGGCTTTGATTTCGGTGAACGCTACAATGAGATAAGCTGGGCGCAGGGTCTTTCAAAGGAAATAGGCGTGGATCATTATACTCACCTTATAGGCTCCGAGGAATTCTGGTCAGCCGTTCCTAAGGTACAGTATCAGATGGATCAGCCCCTTGCCGATCCGTCATGCATTGCACTGTATTTCGTTTCAAAGCTTGCAAGCGAGCATGTAAAGGTAGTTCTCTCTGGCGAGGGCGCTGACGAATTATTCGGCGGATATACAGTATATAACGAACCTCATGTTTTCAGATTATATCAGAAGGTACTGTCGCAAAAGGCAAGATACGCCCTTGCAAGAAAGGCTAAAAAATGGCCTCATATCAAGGGCAGAGGATATATTCTCAGAGGCGCAAGAAAGACCGAGGACAAATTTATCGGAAATGCCTTCATGTATGACGATGAGGAAAAGAAGCAGATACTCAAGGACAGCTCCATTGTCACACGTCCGCAGGATCTCTGCCGCAAATTCTATGACAGAGTAAAGGGCTATGACGATGAAACAAAAATGCAGTATCTTGACATAAATCTCTGGATGGTCGGAGACATTCTCCTCAAAGCCGACAGAATGAGTATGGCGAATTCACTTGAACTCAGAGTACCCTTCCTCGACAAAGAAGTATTCAATGTTGCAAGAACGATACCCACAAAATACCGTATTGCCCACGGCACAACAAAATATGCTCTCCGTCAGGCGGCTCTGCGTCACCTTCCCAAGGCAACGGCGCAAAAGCCGAAATTAGGCTTCCCCGTACCGACAAGAGTATGGCTCAAGGATGAACAGTATTACAACAGGGTTAAGGAAATGTTCCGCAGTGAAACTGCCGAGAAATTCTTCAATACCGATCTCATTGTTTCCTATCTTGACGATCATTTCAACGGCAGGGAGGATAACAGCAGAAAGGTATGGACGATATATGTATTCCTTGTATGGTACAGCATTTACTTCGGAAACGAAAAGGATGTAAACCGTCCCGAGGGAGTAACCTGCCCTTCAAATAAGCTTTGACAGAAATTATTACAGCCGCAGATATTTTCGTTTCAAGGAAATACCTGCGGCTGTTTTTTTGCTTTAAGGTTTTGACCAACAGCATCATCATTCTTTGTTTAATTTGCCTATAACAAAAAAACTCAAAAAGTATTATAATAGTATATAGTGATAGTGTTCAGGAACAGCTCTGAAAATCTGATCGCAGAGGATCAGAATGTGAGACAAGTCCTCACAGATGTCAATTATATTCTTTATTGCATGGACAGATTCAAGAGAGCGCTTTCAGTGAAAAATTTCAGCTGTCAGCCACAGGGAATGAGGAGAGAGATATGTACAAAACAGGTGATACAGTTATTTACGGAACTCAGGGGGTCTGCCGTATAGAAGGCGTACAGACAAAGCGGATCATGGGTGAATATATCGACTATCTTGTACTTCGCCCTGTTTATGATAAGAATTCCACTGTATTCGTTCCGAAAAATAATGAAAAGCTCTTGTCAAAAATGCGTGATATTTTGTCTGCCGATGAGATATACCGTATAATAAAGGAGCTTCCAGAAGAAGACCCCGTATGGATAGAGGATGACAATATCCGCAAGGCACGGTATCAGGAGATCATAGACGAAGGCGACAGAAGCAGGATAATGCTTATTATCAAAACGCTTTACAGTCACAGAAAAAAGCAGGAGGAAAAAGGCCGCCGTCTTCATCAGGCTGACGAATACATACTGAAACAGGCTGAAAAGCTTCTGCATAATGAATTTGCGCTGGTTCTTGATATATCGCCGGAGGAAGTCGTCCCATTCATTATGAAGCAGGTAGAAATACATAAAAAATAATCTGAATCCGTGAAATTCGATTTGAAATATACATTTATATTGCATCAGAATGACGTTTTTTTGAAAAAACATTATACTCACCCGACAGTTGCAATTTGTATCAGCGTCAGTAAAAAATCTTTGCTGCCTTACTTCACGGATTCATGTCAACACTCAAAATTCAAGACCGGGCTGCCCGAAAGGGTTACCCGGTCCTTTTTTCTGACTGCGTGAGAAAAACACGCCTTAATCGTTTTTAGTAAACTTTTTTCTGAACAGTAATATTAATCCGCTTATCAGAATAACTCCTCCGCCTGCACAAAATGCAATGATAAGGGGAGTTTTATCAGTTTCCGCATTCTGCGGCTCAATAGATGCCGGCGTCTTGCTTATCATGGTTTCCGTTTTCGGAGTGCTGTTTGCAGCCACAGCCTTTTCGTCAACCGGTATCTTTTCGGGAATGATCTCGGATTTTTTTACAACTGTAACAATAGTGCCGTCATCATTTATCTGCGCACCGTTATCAAGCTTTTCCTTTATCTGAGATATACTCAGACCTGTTGTCATATATGCTTTCAGCAGATTATTTGAACCGACATAAATCTTCTTTGTTGTCTGCTGATCGGTATAGCGGTTTGATACGGTTATAGTGTAGATACCCTCGGATGTATATTTTGCGCCGTCCTTTGCAGGCCCGTTAAAACGCACATCCTCTGTCAGACCCGCTGCGCCGTCCCTGAGTATTTCCTTTTTGATATTGATATCAAGATATCTTGACTTTGCAAGGTCAAGGCGGAACCCGTTCGGAGTTATGGATGAATTTGTAAGCTCCTCATTTGTTTTTACATCAAAGGGATATACCATACAGTTGCCGTTTCTTACAGAGAATTTGAAGAAAATACGGTAATTGAAATATTCCGTTTTGTGGATAAGAAGGATCTTTGAGTGTTTTTCTATCTCATAATCGAGAGCTACCTCATAATCGCCTTCTTCAAAAAGCTCGACCTTGGTATTAGTCCCCTTGTTCACCTTTGTGTTAAGGTAATCCTTGTATGTAACGGGCTTCTGGTTTTTATTCTGGTAATCAGAATGTTTTACGATAAGCGTACCTTTTTTGAAATCAGTTTCCGTTATGCCGAAATATTCATCATAACCGTTAGCGTCGTCAGCTATTTTGAGGTTTTCATCACCGTTAAGCTTTTCGATATCCTGATCGAGCTTGAACCATAAAGTAACCTTGTCTCCGACTGTTTTAAGAAATACAGGATTGTCTGTATCCTCATTTGTTACGCTTGTATATCCTGTCAGGTTGAATTTACCAAGATTCCATCCGAAGTGAGGATCATTGACAGTGATGGTGTTCTTTTCGGAATAGCCGGTGTCTGTTCCCGCATTATAGATGTTATTGTCAAAGAAATAATGCTGAAGCTCGCCTCCGGGCAAGGATGTCTGATCTGATGAAGATTCAGAGGCTGTATCCTGCCGGGCCTGCTCCGGAAAAGTTTCTGTTGCCTGCGGGGTCTGATATTCGGTAAGAGTATCCTCTGTCGGGGATACAATGGAGGGTGTCTGTGAGTCTTCCGTGACCGGCGCAGCGCTTACAGAAGCGGCGGGAAATACTGCTGCCGCTGAAAGCAGAGTAACAAAAGCTGCCAGTCGCAGCTTGTTAAAAGATTTTTTCATTTTATACCTCCGTATTATTTATTTGCGGAAACGACTTTCATGAAATCTTATCCGCTGATCTTATATTATACACAAATCAGAAGCTTTTGCAAGTAATTTGACAAAAATAAAATAAACTGTAAATTTTTAGTCTTATGCCGTAACAGTAATATCATAATACCTTTACGGTAATATCAGAATTTTTATCTGCGGGATCCAGTTATTACAAAAAAGATATTATCAAATACAAAAATCTCATTGCATATTGATATGATACGAATTGTATGCTATAATGTGTTGGTTATGGCTGATAATCTGACATTGCAATAAAAACGGCATAAATCAGCCTGTATTGACCAACAAAACCAACCGTTTTTTAAAAAGGAAAGATCTGAATGAAAAAGTATGAAATTGCGCTGTTTGATCTGGACGGCACATTAAGCGAATCCGGCGAAGGTATCATCGAATGTGTAAGAAGCATTTTTACGGAAATGAAAAAGCCTATGCCCGCTGAGGAGGAAATAAGAAAATTTATCGGTCCGCCCATGTATGAAAGCCTGAAAAGAGTAGGCTTCAATGAAGAAGATGCCGAAAAAGGCGTTGAGATCTATAAGAGAAATTTTGTAAAAACGGGCATATATAAAAACAGAGTCTATGACGGTATGTTCGACGTCCTTGAACAGCTCAAAGCCGCAGGGGTAAAGCTTGGCGTCGCCTCAACGAAATATCAGCTTTTTACGGACAGGATAATCCGTATGCTGAAGCTTGACGGATATTTTGATATAATAGGCGGCTCGACATCGCTGACAGGCGATATCCCTGAAAATGAAACGCCCCGCCATGATAAGATAGAAGTAATGAACTATGTCATCAGCAATCTTAAACAAAGTAACAATGGCAGGGCAGTTATGATAGGTGATACCAGATTTGATGCAGACGGCGCCGCAAAAACAGGCTGTGACTTCATAGGCTGTCTTTTCGGCTACGGCACAAAAGAGGAAATGGTTCAGCATTATACGATCGGTTCACCCATGTTTGTAAGCTGTCCTGAAGAGATCACAAAGCTTATTATTGATTAACTCTTCAGATCCGGATCAGAACAGCCAGGGACCGTTTATCAGTCAAGAACATTTTTAATGGCGGCAAGAAGCTCCTCATAAGTTTCAAAAGCGGGGAACTGGGGATTGTCAGCCTTTATCTGTTCTGTACTTTTGAAAAGGAAGCCCGCCTTGCTTGCCTTTATCATGCCGAGGTCATTGTAGCTGTCGCCGCTTGCGATAGTATTGTAACCGATGGACTGGAGAGCCTTGACAGTTGTGTACTTTGAATTTTCAATACGCATTCTGAATCCGGTGATCTCGCCGTTTTCGGCAACCTCAAGGGAATTACAGAAAATAGTCGGCCAGCCCAGTTTTTTCATAAGCGGAGAAGCAAACTGAGTGAATGTATCACTTATGATGATTACCTGAGTCAGTGAACGGAGTTCATCAAGAAATTCTCTTGCGCCCGGTATCGGGTCGATCTTTTCTATTGTTGCCTGAATTTCTTTAAGTCCCAGACCATGCTCCTTCAGTATTCCGAGACGCCATCTCATAAGCTTATCATAATCGGGTTCGTCACGGGTAGTTCTTTTCAGCTCGGGTATACCGCTTGCCTGAGAGAAGGCTATCCATATTTCCGGCACGAGAACTCCCTCAAGATCCAAACATACTATATCCATATTATTTAACTCCTTTGCTTTTAATACATTTCCGCTTTTATACTGCGGAAATATTTCATATTATAACATATCCTTTGTAAAATAACAAGTATTTGTATCCCTATCTTTTTATAGTCAGCAACATATAATTTTTTACTAATGGCAACCTCTAAAAACCTTT
>DEHG01000091.1:7108-12020 GCA_002351795.1 Ruminococcaceae bacterium UBA2806
ACAAGTTTTTAGAGATGCCCTAATGTCATTCTGAGGAGCGCCTGCCGGCAGGCATCGACAAAGAATCTTTTCACATATCCGGCATTTTCTAAAGATCCTTCGCTTTCGCTCAGGATGACAAAGTAATCATAGTAATATTTTCTTTGAGAAAAAATACAAACCGCTGTGCAAAATGAATATAGTTGTGGTATAATGAATAAGAAATGATCTGTCAGGAGGAATATTATGGATATCAGAGTCAACGACAGGCTGGAAATGAAAAAGCCGCATCCCTGCGGAAAAAACAGTAAGCTGTTTGATGTGCTGAGGGTAGGAATGGATTTCCGTATACGCTGCTGCACCTGCGGCCATGATATCATCGTAGCAAGAAGCAAGGCGGAAAAGAATATACGAAAAATAATCAGACCAACAGAATCGGGAGATAATAATGTTTGAAAAATTAAGTGTTTTTGAAAGTAAATATGAGGAGCTGTCCTCAAGGCTTTGCGATCCTGCGGTCGCCGGCTCTGCGGAAAAATATACCCAGACCATGAAGGAGCTTAAAGAGATAGAAGAGGTCGCTCTCAAATACCGTGAATACAAAAACTGCCTCAAAGAGCTTAACGACGCAAGGGAAATGAAGTCGGAGGAAAAGGATCCCGAGCTTTCGGCAATGATAGATGATGAGATATCCGGACTTGAATTGAACGAAAAGGAGCTGACCGAACAGCTTAAACTTCTGCTTGTTCCGAAGGATCCTGACGATGACCGTAATGTTATCGTCGAGATAAGAGGAGGCGCAGGCGGCGAAGAGGCTGCCTTGTTTGCGGCGGTGCTTTACAGGATGTATTCAATGTATGCCGTAAAGCAGGGCTGGAGAAGCGAAATGATCGGCGCAAATGAAACTGAGCTTGGCGGCTTCAAGGAAGTAAGCTTCATGCTCAACGGCAGCGGCGCTTATTCAAGGATGAAATTTGAAAGCGGCGTTCACCGTGTCCAGCGTGTGCCGGATACGGAAACTCAGGGGCGCATACACACATCTACCGTCACGGTTGCGGTGCTTCCCGAAGCCGATGATGTTGAAGTCAATATCAACCCTGCCGACCTGAAAATAGACACCTTCCGTTCAAGCGGCGCAGGCGGTCAGCATATCAATAAGACAGAATCCGCCATAAGGATAACTCACCTTCCGACAGGTCTTGTCGTAGAATGTCAGGATGAAAGAAGTCAGTACAAAAACAAAGACAAGGCTATGAAGGTCCTTAAATCCCGTCTGCTTGAGGCGGAGCGTGAAAAGCAGCATGGTGAAGTCGCTCAGCAAAGACGCTCACAGGTAGGCACGGGCGACAGAAGCGAACGTATAAGGACATACAACTATCCCCAGGGACGTGTTACCGATCACCGTATCGGATTGACTCTTTACAGGATAGATGATATACTGAACGGAGATCTTGATGAAATAATAGACTCCCTCACGGCGGCAGACCGTGCAGCAAAGATGAAAAACGAGGAAGATTGATCTCACGCTGCTTATTTATCCGGAGAGTGATACTATGTCAAAAAGTAAATTTACAGGCACAAAAAGAACTATCGCATTGTTCATATGTTCAATATTATGTATGCTGGTATGCATTGCACAGATAGTAGAAGGGTGCAGAATGATAAAGGAAAACAATGACGCCCCTTCACTGTCAACTAAGGAAGATTATGACAGCTTTAAGGACGGACAGATCGTAAACGGCGTTGTCAGCGAGCTGCTCTTTGCCGTAAGCGATGATGAAAATAATGTCAGGCTTTATTTTGCCGCAACGGAAACAAAGCGTATTATCTCATTCCGCTGTCCAAACGGATCGGAACTTTCAATGGAAATGAATAAGCTTGCAAACGGAGAACAAACGGAAGTTTACTATAAAGGAAAGGTCGGGACATTTACAGACCTTTATTCTTCATCTATAAAAAAAGAGTTAACCATAAATCACCAGCTTCTTAAAAGCAAAGGCGTTAATATATCTGCCCAGGATGTTTATACGGGGCTTGTTGTCGATATGTCTCCGACCGATGCAGGCTACAGCGACAAAGCGATAACTGCAACCTTTGTCGGCGCTGTGCTTATGCTTCTTCTTTCGATCGTATTTCTGATCTATCCGATCAAAAATGCATATCAGACAATTGCAGCCGAAAAGGGAAAGTATAAACCAAAGCTTGCCGTTACAAAAGATGACATTAAAATAGAAACACAGGGATATTATAACAGTGATGAAATAAAAAATGATGATTTCTTTGTAAATACAGAGTATAATATACGGGATTACGGTGTACACAAGGACGACAGCCATGCCGACCGTTCACAGCTGCCGACAACGAAGGATGACCCGGCAATGAACCGCAGCGAAACCGGCGAAGCGCTTTTCTATACAGGTGAAGTAAACGAAGAGGGCAACTTCTATGTTGACAGCAAGCGTGAAGCATCCACCGAATTCGGAAAGGAAACTCAGAATAAGAGATATTGAGCTTTAAGCTAAGGCTCTGAAAGGAATAAGGAATTTGGATACATTGATACTTGGCGCTGATGAAGTTGAAAAAGCAGCGCAGATAATTAAAAACGGCGGTCTTGTCGCTATGCCTACCGAAACGGTTTACGGTCTGGCGGCAGACGCTCTTAACGGAAATGCCGTTGCAAATATTTTCAAGGCAAAAGGCAGACCTATGGATAATCCGCTTATCGTACATATTTCCGACATTTCACAGATAACGGGACTTGTAAGGGAATTCCCCGAAAATGCCCGCCGTCTTGCGGAAAAATTCTGGCCGGGGCCGCTTACGATAATTCTTCCTAAATCGGATAATATTCCCGATGAGGTAAGCGCAGGTCTTGATACGGTGGCTGTCCGTTTCCCGTCACATCCCGTTGCAAAGGCTCTGATCGGCGCTTCATGCCCGCTTGCCGCACCGTCTGCAAATCTTTCGGGCAGTCCCAGCCCCACAACTCTGCGTCATGTAATTGACGATATGAACGGAAGGATAGATGCGATAATCGACGGCGGCGATTGTGCTGTCGGCGTTGAATCCACAGTGATAACACTTGCCGAGGGCAAGCCGAGGATACTGCGTCCCGGCGGGATAACCGCTGAACAGATAAGGTCTGTTATCGGTGAAACGGATATTGACGCAGCTGTCACCGCACCCTTGGCAGATGGTCAGAAGGCTTCAAGCCCCGGCATGAAATACAAGCATTATTCACCGAAGGCGGAAGTCATACTGCTTGACGGCAGCGATGATGATTTTGCTGAATATATCCGCAATGAATATGATGACAAAACCGCTGTCTTATGCTATAATGAGGAGAAGGATGTTCTGCCCTGTATGTGCATACCTGTCGGAGCAAAAAATGACGACAGCGCCTATGCCTATCATCTTTTTGCTGCTCTCAGAGAAGCAGATGAAAGAAAATGCAGCAGAGTATATGCCCATTGTCCGAAAAAGGAAGGAATAGGACTTGCAGTTTACAACCGTATCATAAGGGCTGCGGGCTTTAAAGTGATAAAACTATGAAAAGATCTTTGATTATAGGCGTAACAGGTCAGACAGGCGCCGGTAAAAGCACTGTCTGCGATGCCATGAGAAAAAACGGTGCAGCTGTCATAAATGCCGATAAGGTCGCAAGAGAGGTCATGACAGCAGGAAGTCCCTGCGTTTCTGCGCTTGCAAAAGCCTTCGGAGAGGATATACTCGACAGTCAGGGCGCAATAATAAGACCTGTACTTGCAGAAAGAGCCTTTGCAGACAGACATTCTACCGATATGCTGAGCAGTATTACTCATCCGTTCATAATTTCAAAAACTCAGGAATACATTCATGAGTTCCTGAATAAACATTATGATGTGATAGTATTTGATGCGCCCCAGCTTTTTGAAAGCGGCGGCGATTCGCTTTGTGATAAGGTCATTGCCGTAACAGCGCCGGAGGATGTCAGAAAGTGCAGGATAATGCGCCGTGATAATATAGACGAAAAATCCGCCATGCAGCGTATATGCGCCCAGCATGACAGCAGATACTATACAGACAGGGCTGATCTTGTCATTGACGGCACCCTTCCTTCCGATAAGGTCGCCGATGAGGTCATAAAATATACTGAAAGGCTGTTAAGCCGGAACAACGAGGAGAATAATGTATGAATAAAAGGAATAAAAAAATCACCAAGGTTTCGGATATCCCCCGCTCACTCCCGGTAAAAACAAAAAAGGTACATAGGAAGGAAAATAAAGTGAAAAAGACCTTTATGGTCATCATATGTCTTGCGGCGGTATTTATCGGAGTATTTGTAACCGCACTCGGACTGAAAACCGCCCATGATAAATATGTATATTCAAGCTACCCGATGAAATATCAGAAGGAAGTCGAGCAGGCGTCAAAAAAATACGGTGTGGACAAATTCCTTATTTACGGCGTTATCAAAACGGAAAGCAACTTTGACCCTGCCGCCGTATCAGGCGCAGGCGCAATAGGACTTATGCAGATAATGCCCGACAGCTTTGAATGGCTTCAGACCTATTATGTTGATGAGGAATATGCTGATTATACTGTCGGGGATCTTGTAAATGCCGAGATCAATATTGATTACGGTACACATCTTCTCAAGCTCATGCTCGATCAGTTTGACGGCATAGAACCAACGGCTCTTTGCGCTTATAACGCAGGCCCCGGAAATGTTGAAAGCTGGCTGAAAAACAAGGAATACTCCGATGACGGAAAAACAATAAAAAAGGCGCCCATCGGGGAAACGGATGCATATTTCCGCAGAGTGGAGCGCAATAAAAGCATATTTGAAAAGCTGTATTCTGAAATGGACAGCGTCGGCGGCATACCGATAGACCCCTCAGACATTGATCCCGATCATTTTGATCTGTAAGCTTTAGGGCATCTCTAAAAACTT
>DEHG01000091.1:12129-18458 GCA_002351795.1 Ruminococcaceae bacterium UBA2806
AAGGTTTTTAGAGGTTGCCTTTAAACAAAATCATGAAAGGAAGATAATCATGCAGGATAAGAAAGATAAGTCAAAGGCAGCTCTTTTAAAGGAAAAGCTGTTCATGAACAGAAAAAACGGCTGCCGTAAGGTCAGCGCAGATGATGTAAAAAAAGCAGATGAATTCTGTGAGGAATATAAGAATTTCCTCAATCAGGCAAAAATTGAAAGAGAGGCTGTGATCTATGCCCTTGAAGCCGCAAAGATCGCAGGCTTTACCGAATACGATCATAACATGACCTATAAGCCCGGAGACAAGGTTTATGTTAATAACAGGGGAAAGGCTATAATGCTTGCAGTAATAGGCAAAAACGGCACTCATAACGGTGTGCGTCTCGGCATAGCCCATATAGATTCACCAAGACTTGACCTCAAGCCCAATCCACTTTATGAAAGCAATGACCTTGCCCTGTTCAAGACTCATTATTACGGCGGCATCAAAAAGTATCAGTGGCCTACAGTTCCGCTTGCTCTTCACGGGGTTATTGTTATGAAATACGGAACTGTACTTACAGTGGATATCGGTGAGGATGAAAATGATCCCTGCTTCTGTGTGACAGACCTTCTTCCGCACCTTGCAGTTGACCAGATGTCACAGGTAATGACAAAGGCTTTCAACGGCGAGCATCTCAATGTTTTAGTCGGCAGCAGACCTTTCAACGAGGATGAGGAAAGCGAAAGCGTCAAGCTCAATATACTTAATATACTTTTTGAAAAATACGGCATTTCCGAAGAGGATTTCCTCTCCGCAGATCTTCATATGGTCCCGGCTTCCAAAGCAAGGGATCTCGGCTTTGACAGAAGTATGATCGCAGCTTACGGTCATGACGACAAGGTATGTGCATATCCTGCGCTCATGGCTGCAATAGATACGGAGCTTCCCGACAGCACAGTTATTACTGTTCTTACCGACAGGGAAGAGATAGGCAGCGACGGAAATACTGGTATGAAATCCACATTCCTGATCGACTTCATATCAGACCTTGCCGAGGCTGACGGTGAAAAGGCAAGACATGTAATGGCAAAAAGCACCTGTCTTTCCGCAGATGTAAACGCCGCCTTTGACCCGACCTATGCGTCCGCTTTTGAAGCAAACAACTCTTCATTCATAAACAACGGCGCAGTTATCACCAAATATACAGGCAGCGGCGGCAAATATTCAACATCCGACGCAAGCGCAGAATATATGGCTAAGATCAGAAAGATACTCGATGACAAGGGCGTTCTCTGGCAGACAGGCGAGCTTGGAAAGGTTGACGGCGGCGGCGGCGGAACTATCGCTAAATTTGTCGCTAACCTCAATGCTGACGTCGTGGATCTGGGCGTACCGGTATTGTCAATGCATGCGCCGATGGAAGTTGTTTCAAAAATAGATGTTTATATGACCTACAGGGCACTTTATGAATTCTATATGGCGTGACAGTTGTCGGTTTAAAGCTGAGGACGTAACGGGAATTGATTTCCTGCTGCGTTCTGGTCAACATATACGGGAGTCAGACATAAACTGACAAATGATTACTTTCAACTAATTACTGACAACTAACAACTAAATATGCGTTAAAATTTCCGAAAACGACGTATTGTGGAAAAAATCTATTGACAATCGGTGCTGTTTGTATTATTATAACTCAAGAGTAGATTATTATAATAATGTAAGATGTGTATTCTGTAGTCACAGACTGCCGGATATTTTATACAGCGAAGATATGATTAAGGATCATGATGCTTTTGTGGTCATGATGTTAAATGAGTTTTCATACTCTATATTTTTGATCAGGAGTGTTGGGGTTTGGAAAAAATTGTTATCAACGGCGGTAACAGGCTTTACGGAAATGTAAGGATCAGCGGAGCAAAAAATGCAGCAGTGGCTATAATTCCGGCTGTTATCCTTTCGGACGGCGTTTGCCGTATAGAAAACGTTCCTAATATTCAGGACGTAAATCTTATTGCAGAAATATTACAGCAAATGGGCGCAATTGTAAAAAGGATCGATAAGGCTACTTTGGAGATCGACCCTAAAGGAATAAGAGAACCCGTTGCCACCTATGATTTAGTAAGACATATGAGAGCCTCAAGCTATCTTATGGGCGCTCTTTTAGGAAAATTCAACAGGGCTGAGGTTGCTCTCCCCGGCGGCTGCGATTTCGGAGTCAGACCCGTGGATCAGCACCTCAAAGGCTTCACCGTACTCGGCGCTGCTCACAGCGTTGAAAGCGGTATGATAAAGGTAAAAGCGGATAAGCTTGTCGGCGGTCATGTTTACCTCGATGTTGTATCTGTCGGCGCAACGGTCAATATAATGCTTGCAGCTGCTAAGGCACAGGGCAGGACTATTATAGAAAATGCCGCAAAGGAGCCGCATATAGTTGATCTTGCAAACTTCCTCAATTCCATGGGCGCAGATGTAAGAGGCGCAGGAACTGATGTTATAAAGGTCAACGGCGTTACCCATCTTAACGGCACGACCTATTCGATCATACCCGATCAGATAGAGGCAGGCACATATATGGCTGCTGTTGCCTGTGCAGGCGGAGATGTAATGATAAATAATGTAATACCCAAGCACCTTGAGTCTATCACGGCGAAGATGCGTGAAATGGGCGTTATAATCGAGGAATATGATGATTCTGTAAGAGTTATAAAGGACGGCCGTCTCAGAAGATGCAATGTAAAGACAATGCCTCATCCCGGATTCCCGACTGATATGCAGCCTCAGATAGCTGCTATACTTACAATGGCTGACGGAACAAGCATTGTAAATGAAGCTGTATGGGACAATCGTTTCCGCTATGTCGAGGAACTGAGGAGAATGGGCGCAGAGATCTCCGTTGACGGTAAGCTTGCAGTTATTGAAGGCGTTGAGCAGCTCAAGGGCGCACCCGTAAAGGCTACTGACCTGAGAGCAGGCGCTGCAATGATCGTTGCAGGACTTGGCGCATCAGGCACGACTCAGATCGAGGACATCAGGCATATCGAAAGAGGATATGAAGATGTTGTGGAGAAGTTTGCTGAGATAGGCGCTGATATCAAAAAGGTTCGTGTTGACGATCCGACAATAAAAACAGCTTGACACACAGGGGAAGCCTTTGACGGCTTCCCTGTTTTTTACTGATACTGATTTTTAAAGTGAGTTGAAACAGATGACAAGATTATACCCGCTTTTCAGCGGCAGCAAAGGCAGCTGCTATTATTTAGGTTCTCAGCAGAAGGGAATTCTTATCGACATAGGAAGAAGTGCAAAACAGATAGAAAATGCCCTTAATGAAAGGGAGCTTGACCCTGAAAAAATCACTGCAATATTCATCACCCACGAGCATACAGATCATATACAGGGGTTGAAGGTTTTTGCGGGAAGATACGGCATGAAGGTCTATGCATCAGCAGGCACTATCTCCCAGCTTGAACAGAAGGGCATTATCACGCCAAAGGTACATATTGAACAGATCACTGCAAAGGGCATTGAAACTGATGATATAAAGGTACGTCCGTTCAGGATATCTCATGACTGTGCCGAGGGTTTCGGCTATGTTGCGGAAACGGCAGACGGGAGGAAGACCGCCTTTGCAACTGATACAGGCTACATTACCGAAGAAATGTCCGAAGCTGTCATGGGCTGCGATACGGTTGTTATTGAATCGAACCATGATGTAAGAATGCTGCAAAGCGGCGGATATCCGTATATTCTGAAGCAGCGTATTCTATCCGATGTGGGACATCTTTCCAATGATGCCTGTGCCGGCAAGCTTGCGGAGCTTGTGAGATCGGGCAGCACACGCATAATGCTTGCACATCTCAGCCGGGAAAACAATATACCGCTTCTTGCCGAACAGACAGCACTGTCAGAGCTTGAAGCAAACGGCATGAAACGAAATGTTGATTTTATACTCAAAGTAGCAAAAGAGGACGGGAACAATGTATTATTATACTAATTGTATAATAATAC
Source organism: Ruminococcaceae bacterium UBA2806 (assembly GCA_002351795.1). Classification (GTDB taxonomy): domain Bacteria; phylum Bacillota; class Clostridia; order Oscillospirales; family Acutalibacteraceae; genus UBA1213. Next base: position 16,112 of record DEHG01000091.1, read on the forward strand.
GAGATCACTTTGTCATCATTGGTACTCCGCTTGTCATCCTGAGCGAAAGCGAAGGATCTTCTCCATAAAAGCCGCTTTATCAAAAAGATTCCTCACTGCGTTCGGAATGACAGGAACCACTCCGTTTGTAGTGACAATAGGTTAACGTCAATGTCATACACTATAATCTAATGAGGAAGGAGAAGCGTATTATACTGTTTGTATAGTATACATATTGTATATGATAAAGATATCAATTATTTGCGTAGGGAAATTAAAAGAGAAATACTGGCGTGAGGCAATAGCGGAATACAGCAAGCGTATGGGCAGATATGCAGATTTTACAATAACCGAGGTCGATGAAGAAAAGCTGCCCGATTCACCCTCGCAGTCCCAGATAGAGAATACACTTCAAAAGGAAGGCGAAAGAATACTTGCAAGGATACCGAAGGGTGCAAGTGTCGCAGCAATGTGCATTGAGGGAAAACAATATTCGTCCGAAAAATTAGCCGCTCTGCTTGAAAAGAGTATGTCCTATGACAGCGGAAGCATTGCTTTTATCATAGGCGGGTCATGGGGGCTTTCCGATGATGTAAAGAAGGCTGCCGATATCCGTATGTCAATGTCTGAAATGACCTTTCCGCATCAGCTTGCAAGGGTCATGTTATGTGAGCAGATCTACCGCAGCTGCACCATTATCGCACACGCCAAGTATCACAAATAGAGTAATGCAATAAGTAACGCATATTAAACAAAAAAAGATGTTGTATTTTGTCTGAATTTGTATTATAATATTAAGGTGATATATTACAGCTCTTACTTTTGTCTGTAATATCACACGGCTTTGTAATAAAATGTATGCAAAGCTGTAATCTGAAAAAAGGAAGGAAGATTTTTTATGAGCAGCTGGGGATATGAAGCGGTGTTCTATCAGATATACCCGCTCGGACTTTGCGGCGCACCGTTTGAAAATGACGGCGTACAGGAACATCGTATTCTCAAAGTACTTGACTGGGCAGATCATATTGCCGAAACAGGCTGTAATGCCGTTTATTTTTCACCTGTGTTTGAATCCGATACACACGGATATAATACAAGGGATTACTGCAAAATTGACTGCCGTCTCGGTACAAATGAAGATTTTAAAAAGGTCTGCGATAAGCTCCATGAAAACGGCATAAAAGTCGTTCTTGACGGCGTTTTCAACCATGTGGGCAGGGGTTTCCCGCAGTTCCGTGACGTCCTTGAAAAGAAATGGGACTCACCCTATAAGGATTGGTTCAATATCAATTTTGACGGCAACAGCAGCTATAATGACGGCCTTTGGTATGAGGGCTGGGAGGGTCATTATGACCTTGTAAAGCTTAACCTTAAAAATCCCGCTGTAGTCGATCACATTCTTAATGCCGTTAAATTCTGGGTGGATGAGTTCGATATCGACGGGATACGCCTTGATGTCGCATACTGCCTTGATTTCGATTTCCTCAGACGTCTCAGAAGCTTTACCGACGGTCTGAAAGAGGATTTCTTCCTCATCGGCGAGCTTCTTCACGGGGATTATTCACGCTGGGTAAATAATGATATGCTCCACTCGGCAACTAACTATGAATGTTATAAGGGTCTTTTCTCAAGCTTCAATTCAATGAATATGTTTGAGATCTGCCATTCGCTTAAAAATCGTTTCGGCCCTGAGAACTGGTGTATGTACAGGGGTCTGCATCTGCTTTGCTTTGCCGATAACCATGATGTTACCCGTATTGCAAGCATACTTTCAAATCCGGCTCATCTGCCGCTTGTTTATACAATGATTTTCGGTATGCCTGGTATCCCCTGCGTTTACTACGGCAGCGAATGGGGCGCAAAGGCTGATAAAAAGGACGGCGATCCTGCACTTCGTCCTGCTTTTGACAAGCCCGAAAGCAACGAGCTTACTGAGCATATCCGCCGTCTTGCCAAGGCACACAGAGAATGTAAAGCTCTTTGCTATGGTGATTTAAAGATACCCGTACTGACAAATAAGCAGTGTATTCTCCAGCGTGATTTTGAAGGTGAAAGAGTATTTGTTGCCATCAATGCAGACGATCAGCCTTATACTGCGCATTTTGATGCAGGTTATGGGCTTGCAGATGACTTTGTGACAGGCGGCACACATGATTTCGGCGGCGGCAGTCTGCTTGAACCGCTGAGCAGCCACATCTGGAGATGTAAATAAGCGCCGACTCAGTGAAAATCCAAATGTAAAAGTTTCGCCAGCCTTTTCAAAGGCTGCGGGGTGCATGGGGCAGAGCCCCTGCCGGGGTCCAGGGGCAGCGCCCATGGTCGCTTGCGGCAGCAAGCGAAACAAGCCTCAAAATCCCTCGGCAAGGGG
>DEHG01000091.1:18607-21050 GCA_002351795.1 Ruminococcaceae bacterium UBA2806
TGGGAAAGAGGGCGTCCCCTTGTTGCGGGCATGAGTGAAGCCGACTGCTGCCCCAAGGCAACAGTACAGATAACACTGATAATATAATAAGATAATCCATAACGGCTCTGAGGCAGTCACACTTTTATAGTGCGGCTGCCCCTTTTCTTTATAGATAATAATTCAGCTTTTTGAGCCGCCTGCGGGCTAAACGAATATGCTTGTATACTGTATCTACAGTCAGATCAAGCTCCTGCGCTATTTCCTCAACCGTAAGATCATGTATAAACCTCATCGTTACACATTCTCTCTGACGACGTGTAAGCTCGTACTTTATGCCCTGTGCAAGCAGCTTTTTCATGCGCTCCCGCTTATCATCATTCGTGCCTGCTTCATCGTTAAAGTATATTAACAACGACGCTTCTTTTTCCTGCGACGGAAGAAGCTGTATACATTTTTCTCCCAATTGTCAGCACTCCCCTTTCCTTCTGCCAAGCGTTCTCGCTGTATCAAGACATTCATACCGCATTATGCGGAACATTTCAAGCCGCTTCCCAAGCTCCCCAAGCATATCCGCAGACGCCGTTTTCATCTCCGCTCTGAGCTGCTCTATCCTCTCGGCAAGCCTTGCAGCACTTTCATAATATTCTTCCGACCATTCTTCATATGTCATAATATGTTCTCCCTTCCGACACATTTCGTGTAGCTCTGTTCGTTTCTTCATCTCAATCCAAACACAGTAAATTACATTTATTGCATTTGCATTTGCTTTATGTTCATATTATATTGAAATAAATTCAAAAGTCAAGACCTTTTTTCATATAATTTTTTTATACTTCAATAAATTGCATATAATAAATAAAAAATATAAAAAACACTTGAATTACACGCTTCGTGGTGTTATAATATAGAAAAGCTGTCAGCAGGATCGCTGTTATACTATTGACATTGGCGCTTAGGAGTGTATCAAAATGAAAAATCAGTTGGGAAATACCATAAGATCGTTAAGGAAAAAACTCGGCATAACACAATCCGAGCTTGCGGCAAAGCTTGGCATTTCAAGCTCTGCTGTCGGGATGTATGAACAGGGACGGCGTGAACCTGACAACAATACTATACTCAAGCTTTGTTCCTTTTTCGGGATAACCAGCGACTATCTTCTGGGAAATGAAGCGGAAAACAGCACAAAAAAAAATAATCCCGACAGCAGCCGTGAGGTGTCGGAAGTGTTTGACGAGTTCACACAGACACTTCTTTCACAGCAATGCCTTATGTTTGACGGGATACCGCTGAATGATGAGGACAGGGGAAAGATCGTTGACGCAATAAATGTTGTAAAAGCACTTATAAATCAGCAGCACCGCAAGCCTGCTGAGGGATAAAAATTCTGTGCGAATAAAATCATCAGATCTGACAATACTATCAAAGAGGTAGATAAATGAAAGCAATTGCAAATACAGTCTGTAGGCTGATAGAAAAATACGGTACGGCTGACCCTTGGGAAATATGCGATAAAATGGGAATAATTGTACATGAGCATGAACTCCCCGGACATATCAACGGGTTTGCCTCATCATATAACGGGGTATCATTCATTGTACTCAATAAGCTCCCCGATCACTTTGAAAAGAAGATAACGCTTGCCCATGAGCTGGGGCATATAATCCTTCACGGATGCACGAATTCTATAAATCTGAGCATGAATACAGGCTTCTGTACGTCAAAGCTTGAACGAGAAGCGGATTGTTTTGCAGCTCATCTGCTGTTTTATGATGAGCTTGATGAAATAAACTCTATGGAAACGGTCACGGCGGAGGATGTCGCAAGGCTGACCCATATGCCTGTACAGATGGTGCAGGATGCATTTATAGGATAGAAACAACAAAACGTTTATTAAGGAGGTGAAGCAGATGAAACTGTACCTGAAAAGAAATACAACAGACGAGGGAATAAGCTTCAATGTATATGATAAGAACGAGAATATCGTTTTCAATGCGGTAAGCAGTATTGATTCATCCCTTAAAATGTCAATAGAAAGCCGCTCCGGTGAACCTTTTTCAATGATAAGACTCAACACATTACTTTTCACCTATTTCACAATAAGATGCAGACGGCACTTTTACGTCCTTGTCCCCTGCGTCAGGGATACGTTCTCCTTCGCAATATACGGAAGCACTTACAGATTTACCGGAAATATAATTACAGGCTCCTTTATAATGACAAATTCAAACGGCGAATGTATGATGAAAATGGAAAAAACTCTTACCCGAAACGGAGATGAAGCTTTTGAACTGGAAATTCTTGACAGCGATCATAAAATGTTTCTGATATCCTCAGCCATCTGCGCCGCCTCATATCAGGTCATTGCCGAGCCAAACGCTCCGGGCGTGTGCTGCTGATATGTAAATGACATACTTTAGGCAACCTCTAAAAACCTTTCTATACAATCAACAATGGAATAGGA
>DEHG01000086.1:0-625 GCA_002351795.1 Ruminococcaceae bacterium UBA2806
ACGGCGATATCTTCTTCCAGCACAGAGAAGCATGCAACTCTTATTATGATGCAGTTCCCGGTATCGTTGAAAAGTACATGGGCAAGATCAATGAAAAGCTCGGTACAGATTATAAACTCTTCAACTACTACGGTGCAGAGGACGCTGAGCGTGTTATTATCGCTATGGGTTCTTTCTGTGACGTTGCAGAAGAGGTTATCGACTATATGAACGCTCAGGGCGAAAAGGTAGGTCTTGTAAAGGTAAGACTTTATCGTCCGTTCAGAGCTGACAAGCTCGTTGAAGCTATTCCCGCTACTGTTAAGAAGATCGCTGTTCTTGACAGAACAAAAGAGCCCGGCGCTCTCGGCGAACCCCTCTACCTCGATGTTGTTGCAGCTCTTGCAGCTCAGAACAGAACAGGTATCAAGGTTGTCGGCGGCCGTTATGGTCTTGGTTCAAAGGATACTCCTCCTTCAAGCGTTTTCGCAGTTTACGAAGAGCTTGCTAAGGATGAACCCAAGGCTTACTTCACACTCGGTATCAATGATGACGTTACACACCTTTCTCTCGAAGAGAAGCCCGCTCCGAATACCGCAGCAGAAGGCACGATCGAGTGCAAATTCTGGGGTCTCGGCGGCGACGG
>DEHG01000086.1:774-1868 GCA_002351795.1 Ruminococcaceae bacterium UBA2806
GACAAGCCCATCAAGAGCCCCTATTATATCAATAAGGCTGACTTCGTTGCCTGTCATAACCCGTCCTACATCCTCAAGGGCTACAAGATGGTTCAGGATGTTAAGCCGGGCGGCGTATTCCTCATCAACTGCCAGTGGTCTGCTGATGAACTGAATACTCACCTCAATGCTGAAACAAAGCAGTATATCGCTAAGAATAATATCCAGCTTTATACAGTTAATGCTATTGACCTTGCTCAGCAGATCGGTATGGGCAAGCGTACAAATACTATCCTTCAGGCTGCTTTCTTTGCACTTGCAAAGGTTATGCCCATTGAAGAGGCTGTACAGCACATGAAGGACGCTGCTACTAAGTCCTACCTCAAGAAGGGTCAGGAAATCGTTGACATGAACCATAAGGCTATTGACGCAGGCGTAAATGCTTTCGTTAAGGTTGACGTTCCCGCTGACTGGGCTGATGCAGCTGACTGCGCTAAGGAATCTGCTCTTACAGGTCCCGCTAAGACTGTCAGGATGGTTGAGGGTATCCTTGAGCCTGTTGACAGAATGGACGGCGACAGCCTGCCTGTATCTGCTTTTGCAGAGCATATCGACGGTACATTTGAAATGGGCGCATCCGCTTATGAGAAGCGCGGCGTTGCAGTTATGGTTCCTGAGTGGAATGAAGCTACATGTGCTAAGTGTAATAAGTGTTCATTCGTTTGCCCGCATGCAACTATCAGACCCTTCGCTATGACTGAGGAAGAGGCTGCTGCTGCTCCCGCAAATACAAAGATCGCTCCCAAGCCGATCGTTAAGACAAATTATAAGTATACTCTCGCTATCTCCCCCATGGATTGTATGGGCTGCTCCGTCTGCGTAGGCGTTTGTCCGACAAACTCCCTCAAGATGGTATCCCGTGAATCTCAGGACGATCAGCAGGCAGTATTTGATTACTGTGTTGCCAACGTTACAGAGAAGCCTGAGACAACTGCTGCCAATACAGTTATCGCAAGCCAGTACAAGAAGCCTCTCCTCGAGTTCTCAGGCTCCTGCGCAGGCTGTGCTGAAACATCCTATGCTCGTCTTGTTACTCAGCTCTTCGGTGACAGAAT
>DEHG01000086.1:1924-9975 GCA_002351795.1 Ruminococcaceae bacterium UBA2806
ATCTGGGGCGGTCCTGCTGCTACATCACCGTATACAACTAATGCAGAAGGTCACGGTCCTGCATGGGCTAACTCTCTGTTCGAGGATAATGCTGAACACGGCTTCGGTATGTATCTTGGTCAGAAGGCTATCCGTGAAAGACTTATCGCTGATCTTGAGCAGATCGCTGCAGGCGAAAAGGCTCCCGAAAGCGTAAAGGCTGCTATTGCAGAATTTATGGCTACAAAGGATGACGGCGAAAAGAATACAGCTGCAACAAAGGCTGTTATTGCAGAGCTTGAAAAGCTTGATTGTGACTGCCCGACAAGACTTGATGTTCTTGAAAATAAGGAATTCCTTTCCAAGAAGTCAATCTGGATCTTCGGCGGCGACGGTTGGGCATATGATATCGGCTTCGGCGGTGTTGACCATGTTCTTGCTTCCGGCGAGGATGTTAATATCATGGTATTCGATACCGAAGTTTACTCCAATACAGGCGGACAGGCTTCCAAGGCTTCACAGATCGGTCAGGTTGCTCAGTTTGCTGCAGCAGGTAAGGCTATCGCTAAGAAGTCACTTGCTGATATCGCAATGAGCTACGGCTACATCTATGTTGCTCAGATCGCTATGGGTGCTGACCAGAATCAGACTCTCAAGGCAATCAAGGAAGCTGAAGCTTATCCGGGTCCGTCACTTATCATCGGCTATGCTCCCTGCGAGATGCACTCCATCAAGGGCGGCATGAAGAACTGTCAGGCTGAAATGAAGAAGGCTGTTGACTGCGGTTACTGGAATATGTTCCGTTACAACCCGCAGCTCAAGGCTGAGGGCAAGAACCCCTTCATCCTCGACAGCAAGGAGCCCAAGACCTCTTATCGTGACTTCATCATGGGTGAAGCTCGTTACAGCGCACTTACACGTTCCTTCCCTGAGAGAGCAGAAGAGCTCTTCAAGAAGGCTGAGGAGAAGAGTGTTGACAGATACGAGGAACTCAAGCTCAGAAGTGAATAATCTTACGGATAATTCTATCCGATAAAAATAACCTCCCGACAGGCTGCAATGCGGCTTTGTCGGGAGGATACTATTAAGGAGCAGAAAATGAGTCATATATATAAAAGACGTGCGAATTATTATGAAACTGATATGATGGGAATTGTGCATCATTCAAACCATATCCGCTACTTTGAAGAGGCAAGGCTTGATTATATGAAAAGCTTCGGCTGCGATGTACTGGAAATGGAGAAAGAGGGAATTATCATCCCAAATGTTGACGCCTATGCCAAATACTATATTCCCGTCAGGTTCGGAGAAGAGGTCGATATCGAGGTTTCTCTTACGACTTTCAATGGTATAAAAATGGAATACACCTTTACCATGAGAAAACAGAACGGCGAGCTTGCAGCGGAAGGGCATACAATGCATTGCTTTGTAAAAAGCAATTTCAGACCCATATCGCTGAAAAAAGCTTTTCCTGAGTATTATCAGAAGCTGCTTGCCCATTTAGAACCAAAAGAAGAATAAAAAAATGGTCTGCCGCTTTTATGTGACAGACCGCATTTTTTTGGCATCTCTAAAACTTGTTTTTTATAGATTGGTGCGTGTGACAAAGCCCAACGAATCCTCGTTTTCCTATTTTGTTGTTGACTTCTTGAAAGGGTCTTATATGTTTCCTTATATGAATTCATGTATTTTACTGAGTATTACAGAGTTTTCGGCAAGTGCGCCCTTCCCCACTGCACCGCAGGCAAGAACAGCCTCCCTCGGTTCAACGAAATGATACCCGTACTCCTTTAAAGTGTCTATATTCCTTTGTGTTATCGGGTTCTCATACATATTTGTATTCATCGCAGGACAAATAATTACAGGCTTGTTCTTTACCGCAAGCAGTACGCTTGTGAGCATATCATCTGCAATTCCCGCAGCTATCTTAGCAATAACATCTGCGCTTGCCGGGGCAATTACAACAATGTCTGCATTTTCCGCAAGGGAAATATGCTTCACTACAGACGGATCATCCTCAGTGAAAACATCGGAATAGACCCTGTTTTTTGTCAGAGTCTGAAATGTCAGCGGGGTAATGAACTGCATACCGCCCCTTGTCATTATCACATGGACGCTGTTTCCCTCTTTTGTAAGAACATTGGCAATATCAGCGGCTTTATATGCGGATATGCTTCCGCTTACTCCCAAAACTATATTTTTCATTTTTTCATTCCTCCCGAAACCGTTTCAGCAATGACCTTTGCAATAGCCGCTTTTCCGCTGCATGGGATCTCATTTTTATCCCTGTCAATAAGAAAGCCCTGATGATCTCCCGCTTCAACCGTTCTGTAATCATTTGCAAGTACATAATCGCAGGAATTGTTTTCAAGCAGAGAATATGCAGTATCTATAAGCTCCTCATGACTTACTCCGTCCAAAAGCTTGAAGCCGACAATGACCGCATCCGGAAGAAGCTCTCTGAAAACTGGCAGAACCTTCGGCGTCTTTTCAAGAAAGATAACGGGGTCTTTTGTATCGGATCTTATCTTATTTTCCTTCTTCACAAGGTTTTCCCTGTCAACAAAGTAAAATACATTCTCAAGTCCTGATGAAGGCTGACAGATAGCCAGAACAGTGCTTGCTCTCAGAACAGAACGCACACGGAAATCACTTACTGCCATGCAGTGTACAACTACATCTATCCTTTCCTCTTTGCAAAGCTTATTGACAGCTTTCAGCAGATCATCAGTTGAAACTATCGGCACAAGTTCTACCTTGTCACATTCGGGCAAAACTGCATTTTTCCCGTGAACATAAAAGATCTTATCCGTATCCCCGAGCAATGAAAATTCCTTTGCGATATGACTTCCGAGAGCACCTGTGCTTGTATTTGTAATGCTCCTTACCCTGTCAATAGGTTCTCTAGTTCCGCCCGAAGTTATAAGTATGTTCTTACCCATTGCTGATCCCCCCGAAAAAATCGTTAATTTTCTCTTTCGAGATATTCTCGCCTATCACAATAATTATATCCTGACCGACTGACGAAGGTGCTATCCTTGTACCTCCCGCAGAAGCATTAAGCTCATACCACTCATCGCAGTCTTTAACAAAACCCTTTACACGGAAAATACTTCCATATTGTTTGTCCATGAACAATGCGGAAGCTTTTTTTGCGGCGTCCTGCAGGGAAAGACCTGTATTCATGAAATAAACCGTTGAAAAGCCCTCTATATCACGATATTTTTTGATAAAACCCGCATTGTGCGACCCGCATAAAGTAAAGGCTTTCATATCGTCGTTACTAAATTCATCCCAGGGCTTTGTAACAAGCACACCGCTTATATCTCTTTTGCAGCCGCAGCCTTCAAGGGCTTTCTGTATCGTTGAAACGGTATCAGCTATTACATCATTCCCGTAAAGCTGAGTCTTGCTGAGTATAATTCTGCCGGCATTTGCACATTCAGAGGCAAGCATATATTCCGAAAATTCAGACATATTTTTATCCTGCATACAATCTGCAACTGCTATCACACTGCCTGTCTCGTACCATCTGTCAAGCGGCTCTTCACGAAGACTGTCAAAGAATTCATCCGTGTCAAACAGTCCCGAAGGTTCTATGACTACTCTTTCGCATCCGCTCATTGCAAGGGCAATAAGCTTTGTCTTGAAGCGCCGCATATGACAATCCCTGTCGCAGGCGCCTGCAACGGATTCTATAAGGCAGCCGCTTTTTTCCAGCTCATCCAGAAGCATGACATCGACATTTACTGCACCGTAATCATTTTCAAGTATGCCGACCCTGATATTGTTTTTTAGCAGAAAGCTTACATATTTTTTGAGAAAGGTAGTTTTACCTGAACCTAAAAAGCCTGTGATAAGGTCAACCTTTATCATATCCTCCATCCTTTCCCATGCTTTTCATTTCCCTGATAATAAATATCAATACGGTTATGAATGAAATACCGTCAGATACAGGCGCCGCTATCATTATACCGTTAAGTCCCCAGAAAACAGGAAGTATCAGAACAAGCGGGATAAAAAATATTACCTGTCTTGTAAGAGATAAAATTGTACCCTTTACAGGCTTTCCTATTGCGGAAAACATATTTGAGGATACGATCTGAAAGCCTGCAAGCGGGAAGAATATCAGAACTGTACGCATGAACATCGTCGAAAATTCAAAATAAAGCTCCTCATTTTCTCCCGACCCGAAAATTGATAAAACCTGTCTCGGGAATACCTGAAACACAAACAGTCCCGTTACCGTTATCGCAAGAATACAGACAACGGCTAAATTATAGGTTTTCTTTACCCTGTCAAATTTTGCTGCGCCGTAATTGAAACCGATTATCGGCTGCATACCCTGAACTATGCCGATTATTACAGCAAGCACTATTGCATTGACCTTCATTACAATACCGCAGCCTGCAAGCGGGATATCGCTGCCATAGGGAGTCATTGCTCCGTAATATACGAGCGAACGATTCATAACTACCTGAACAAGTGTAATTGATATCTGTGTCAGACCGTTGCTCATGCCCATTGCCGCCGTTCTTCCCATCTGGCTCAGACTCAGACGGAAGTATCTGGAATTGATCTTTGTGCGCTTCAATCGTCTCAGATACAATGCAGCATAAATACATGAGATCATCTGACCAATAACAGTCGCCCATGCTGCGCCCTGCACACCAAGATCAAATACAAAAATGAAAATAGGATCAAGTATAGTATTTATCACTGCGCCGATCACCATTGACGTCATTGAATATATCGGGCTGCCGTCCGCCCTTGCGATATTGCTCATACCGTTCATAATTATGAGGAAGGGCATGCCTATCGCAGTTATTTCTGTATACTGCACTGCATATTCGTATACCTTTCCGCTGCCGCCAAGACCTATAAGTATAGGCTCATGAAAAGCAACGATCAATGCAGCGTAAACAAGTCCGAACAGAACCATCATACAGATACCGTTTCCGACAGCTTTTGCAGCATCCTCTTCCCTTTTCTGACCAAGGTAAAGAGAATATCTTGCCGCTGTACCGATACCGCAGGTCAGCGCTATAGCCATGCATATGGTGGTAAGCGGGAATGCAACAGTTGTCGCCGCATTTCCGAGATATCCCACACCCTGACCTATGAATATCTGGTCAACTATATTATAAAGTGAACTGACAAGCATTGCAACGATACTCGGTATAGCAAAGCCTGCCATCAATGTCGATATTTTTTTATATCCCAGCGGATTTTCCGCTTTTTTACTTTCCAACTTTCAAAATCCCTCTTTCAATTTTTCCTTTCATAAAGATAGTATATGCTGTTTTCAGACCAGTATCTGAACTTACAGCTGTCTGCAAGTCTGTAGTTTTCAGACCTCAGCTTCTTATCCTTTGTTACAACAAAATCTGCCCTGCCGCTATTTATATATTCGTCCTGAGTTTCTTTAAGCTCCGGAAGCTCTATATTCAGTCCGCAGAAAAAACGACATTCAGGTATGGTCTCGCTTACTGTATAAAAACCGCCGTCAAGAAAACCGTAATTCAGAAGCTTTGCATTGTTTTTCTGTGAAATTATGTTATTGAATCTGAACTGCGGCATATCATCTTTGTCTGTAAAAAGAGTATATGTATTCCTGCACATAAAAACAGTTACAAGCAGACTTAAAACACATACAGCGGCGAAATATCGCTTTTTACTGTTGCTGATATTCAGTTTGTTTTTGACGATATCATATATCTGAACAGCTCCGACAGGCGCAAATACAGACATACTCAGAGAATAATATGCATATGCCCTTCCGCCGATAAATGAAAAGAAAAAGCCCGATATCACTATTGCCGAAAAAACAAATATCAATGTTTTGCTTTCCTTTTTTATTACCCTGTAAAACGCCGCCGCCAGCATAAGCAGACCGAATGTATTATACATTGCAAATGAAAGCAGTCCCCAAAGCAGATTTGCAGCCTGCTTTATCACGGGCGGCAGTTCAATCCCTCCGCTGTATAAAAACATATTATCGTAAAAATATACATCCCACAAATAAGAGAATGAATCTGTTCTGATAAAATACGCTATGACAGGAATTGATGCAATTATAATTCCCGCTATCATCGCAATGCTGCATTTCAGTATGTGCAGATATTCCTTCTGACGGATATACAGTATAACAAACGCCGCCGCAAAGCCTATGATAAAACCAAGAACGGTAAATTTTATCCAGAGCATAATTCCTGTGCATATGCCGCAGAAAAGCATTTGTGTCAGTTTAAGCTTTCCGCCGCTTTTAATGCGCTCCATTGCAGTATAAAACACATATGCAAGCATTGGCAGACAAAGCTCCTCTGCGCTGTCCCCGCTGCAAAAAGCGAGTGAAGTATATACAAATGCCGACAATGGTACGACTGCAATTATGCGCTTATCCGAAAAAAGCTTCATCGTCCTGTGCGAAAAATACAGAAATACAAAGCAGCATATTATTTCAAGGAGATATATACCGATAAATGTGTTATGCGATATCTCCCATGCAATGCCGTGAAGCATATATAGAACGGGTCCCTTCTGCTCGAAGATATCACGGTACAGAACTTTCCCGTTCATCATTGCCTTGCCGACAGTAAAAAAGCAGTTTGCATCGTCCCAGTCATTCAGCGGGTAAAGCACAGAGCATTTTGAACATACGGTAATTACAATTAATGCACAGATAAAAATTATCAGCGGCTCAAAAAATGCTGAATGTCTTTTGTTAGTCGTTGTTTTTATTTCTTTCATAGAATACACCTGTAATTCTATAAAAAGGGACAATCCTCAAAAGCAGAATTGCCCCCTATAGTTATTGATTATTATTTCAGCGCATCAATTGCTGCTTCTATCATACCGATCTTCTCAGTAAGCTTCTGAGCCTTTGCCTTTATCTCATTGATAACCTTTTCAGGCGCCTTTGACATAAAGCCCTGATTACTGAGCTTTTTCTCGTTGAACATAAGATCCTTCTTTGCGGCGTCAAGCTCCTTGTTAAGGCGCTTCAGCTCAGCCTCCTTATCAACAAGCTCATCCATAGGTATGTATATCTTTGCATCGGCGGTAACTATTGTAACTGCGCCTTCGATATCATAGCTGTCAGATACCTCAACATCACTTGCACTTGCAAGCTTTTTGAAAAAGGCTGCGCCCCTTCTGAGTACATCCTGCTCCTTGGCTGCAATAAATATCTTTGCCTTTCTTGAAGGCGGTACATTCATCTCTGATCTGCGTATACGGATAGCCTTGATAGCATCCATTATTATAGTCATTTCCTTTGCAGCGTCTGAGTAATTATGTCCCTCCTCATACAGGGGATACTGCTGTGTCATGATGGTTTCGCCCTCATGCGGCATGGACTGCCAGATCTCTTCTGTAATGAAGGGCATGAACGGATGGAGAAGCTTCAGCGTCTTATCCATTACCCATACAAGCACCTGTCTTGCATTCTGTGCTGTCTCGCCCTCACTCTGCAATCTTGCCTTTGCAAGCTCAATGTACCAGTCGCAAAGACTATCCCATGTGAAGTCATATATATTCTGTACCGCTACGCCAAGCTCGAAGTTTTCAAGGTTTTCTGTAACGACCTTTATAGTATCGTTAAGTGTTGAAATTATCCACTTATCCTCAGTCGTAAGCTCGGCGGGAAGCTCGTTCTTTACATCATAGTCGTCAATATTCATATGAATGAATCTTGCGGCATTCCAGAGTTTATTTGCAAAGTTACGGCTTGCAGTGATCTTTTCCTCGGAATAACGCATATCATTACCGGGAGCATTTCCTGTAACAAGGGTAAAACGGAGTGCATCTGCGCCGAATTTATCAATTACCTCAAGCGGGTCGATACCGTTGCCGAGGGATTTGCTCATCTTTCTGCCCTGTGAATCACGCACAAGACCGTGGATAAGAACCTTATAGAACGGAATCTTGCCTGTATGCTCGATACCGCTGAACATCATTCTCATTACCCAGAAGGGAATGATATCATATCCTGTTACAAGAACGCTTGTGGGATAGAAATACTCCATTTCCTTTGTATCGTCAGGCCAGCCGAGAGTTGAGAACGGCCAGAG
>DEHG01000086.1:10159-12141 GCA_002351795.1 Ruminococcaceae bacterium UBA2806
AGCTGGCGGGAAATACACCAGTCACGGATATTTTCAAGCCAGTGGAAATATGTCTTTTCAAAATGCGGCGGAATGAACTGAGTTTCATCATTCTTTACTGCATCAATAGCGGGACCTGCAAGCGGCTTCATTTTTACAAACCATTGCTTTGAAACTCTCGGTTCAACTGTAGTTCCGCAGCGGTAGCAGGTGCCGACATTATGGGAATAATCCTCTATCTTAACAAGTGCGCCTTCCTCTTCAAGATCCTTAACTATAAGCTTTCTTGCTTCATAGCGATCCATTCCTGCATATCTCGGATAATCCTCTGTTATCTTTGCATCATCTGTCATAACATTGATAACGGGAAGATCATGGCGCAGACCGACCTCAAAGTCGTTGGGGTCATGTGCAGGCGTGATCTTTACAACGCCCGTACCGAAATCCATTTCAACATAATCATCTGCTACTATCGGTATCTCACGATGAACAAGGGGAAGAATTACTGTCTTGCCGACAAGATCCTTATACCTTTCATCGTTCGGATTAACAGCAACTGCCGTATCGCCCAGAAGTGTTTCGGGACGTGTGGTCGCAAGATTGATATAACCGCTGCCGTCTGTCAGCTTATATCTGAGGTGCCAGAAATGACCTGCCTGCTCCTCATATTCAACCTCGGCGTCGGAAATTGATGTAAGACATTTCGGACACCAGTTTATTATTCTTTCGCCCCTGTAAATAAGACCCTTATCATAAAGGCGTACAAATACGTTCTTTACAGCCTTATTGCAGCCCTCATCCATTGTAAAGCGTTCTCTTTCCCAGTCAGCGGATGAACCCATTTTACGAAGCTGCTTTACAATACGACCGCCGAATTCAGCCTTCCATGCCCAGGCTCTTTCAAGGAATTTTTCTCTGCCGATATCATCCTTTGTAATGCCTTCCTTACGCATTGCCTCAACTATTTTAGCCTCGGTTGCTATTGAAGCATGGTCTGTTCCCGGAAGCCACAAAGCGCTGCAGCCCTGCATTCTCTTGAAACGTATAAGTATATCCTGCAAGGTATTATCAAGCGCATGACCCATATGGAGCTGCCCTGTTATATTTGGCGGGGGCATCACTATGCTGTAGGGCTTTTTTGTTTCATCGACCTCAGCATGAAAAAAGCCGTTATCCTCCCAGAATTTGTAGATCCTTTCCTCAAACTCACCCGGGCTGTATGCCTTTGCAAGTTCCTTTGCCATAATTATTCCTTCCTCCGTTTTATTTTCTGTACATCATTGCAGATTTACTGCTTATTCTCATTTGTTTGTTACGGACGTTCTCAGAAGCCTGCTTTCAGAAAATCGGGGTGCGGCGCATAGTCCGCATATCTCCCTTTTCCATTCTTTCAAAAACTAATGATACAAGTTTTCAGAAGCCGCCTTATAAAACAATACATTGTATATTATCCCACAATTACTCAGATTTGTCAACCGGCGCAGCAAAGACTAATAAAATATTTCTCCCCTTCATGCAGGCATTATTTCTGCATAAAAGGGAGAAGAACCGGATAAATGTCAAGCTTCATCATCAGGCTTTGATCTTTGAGGTTTGTTATTGTATATGAACATGAGAACGGCCATTGAAATAATGATAATATATCCGATAAAGCTGTAGATATCGGGAAGCTCTCCGAGGATAATAAAACCTAAAAGCGTTGCAAAAATAATCTGTGAATAGTCATAGACAGATATTTCCCTTGCCGGCGCATGATAATAGGCTGCCGTTATAGTAAACTGACCGCCTGTTGCCGCAAGTCCCGCACCGATCAGTGAAAGCACCTGCCACCACTCCATCGGGTGAAAATCAAATATAAGAAACGGCAATGTAACAAGACATGAAAATGCTGAAAAGAAAAATACGATATATGACCCGTTTTCGCCGCGCTTTCCGAGCAGACGAACCATTGTATAAGCAAAGCCTGCGCCCATACCGCCGAGCAGACCTGCTGCCGAGGGTAT
>DEHG01000086.1:12179-28488 GCA_002351795.1 Ruminococcaceae bacterium UBA2806
ACGAGGGTATCAGATCTATATTCTGAAACGAGGGCTTTATAATAAAAAGACTTCCGATAAAGGCAATGCATACTGCTGCGCCCTGTAAAAAAGTCAGCCTTTCCTTCAATACAAAAAATGAAAAGACTATAACGAAAAAGGGAGACATCTTATTAAGTATAGAAGCGTCTGCAAGGGGAATGTGATCTATTGCATAGAAATTGCCTAATATCCCTACAGTTCCCGCCAAAGAACGGAAAATAAGCAGCTTTAAATTGCCCTTTTTGAATTTAAGGCTTTGCTTGTTTTTCAACAATACGCCCAATGCGAAAAATACTGCTACGAAATTACGGAAAAAGCATTTTTGAAGCGACGGTATATCCCCCGATAGCCGTACAAACAAATTCATAAATGCAAAGCACAGGGCGGACAGTATAATAAATACTATTCCCTTATACTTTGTCGGTATTTTATGCTCAGTCATCATTCTCACCATCGGTAATAAGTATTATAGGTTCTCCGCAGCACATGATCTTTTTCCTGAACACCTCAATGCAGATCATACATTTCATTCCGAGTGAATGTATTTTTTCCGTTCCAAGTTCTTTTATCCTTTCAAGCTGTTTCCGCACACCCCCAAATGTGCCTTCCTCACTGAAATTTCTTACGAATACCTGATAAATAAGCTGATTTCTGAGATTTTTATTTGTATTGTCTGCCATGTCTGTCACTCCTGAAACCTTTTATTGCCGAATCGTCTGATCTTTATCTGTCTTATTGTTCTGTATAGAATATATTATCGCAGCCGAAACCGATGAAGAAATGATCTTTGAAAGCAGCTTTGCCGCTTTTATCTCTATCCTCGGGATTATATAGAATGACGGCAGATGCTTCATTGCATAATCCGCAATATAATCGCTGCTTACGCTGAAATAGCTGAAATGGAAATCAACATTTGCAGTCTTTCCGAAGCCTGTCGAAACAGGTCCCGGACACAATATGCTGACAGTGACCTTTGAGCCTTCACGCCTGAGTTCTTCTCTTACCGCCTGTGAAATACTGACGACATATGCCTTTGTTGCATAATAAGTCGCCATAAGCGGTCCGGGGTAGAATCCTGCCATAGATGCTGTATTCAGGATATGTCCGCTGTTTCGCTTTTTCATTTCACCGAGATACAGCTTCATCAGAGTGTGCATTGCTACAATATTTGTATTTATCATAGCAATATCCTTTTCAAGGCTTGTTTTATCAAATGCTCCGACATCACCGAATCCTGCATTATTGACAAGCAAATGGACATCCCTGTGGGCTTCAAACAGACTGACGCAGTTTTCATATCTGCTCAGATCAGTCACATAGATCTCCGCCTTTACAGAATATTTTTCAGTAAGCTCCTTTTGCAGTTCTTTAAGCCGCTGTTCGTTTCGTCCGACAAGTACAAGCTCGTCATATCTTGACGCTGCTTTCCTTGCAATATCACGTCCTATCCCTGAGGATGCGCCTGTAACAAGTATTTTCAATTCATTCATCTCCTGACTGCAGATCGTATTTTTTATGCAAAGCCGCATTTCTTAAATCTGAATGCGATCATTTATAATTGTTCAGCGATGCTACCCAATTTGTAATATACTTTTTATAATCCTGTCCAAAAAGCCTGATAATTTCTTTTTCTTTGAATTTAAAAGCGTTTTTATGAGTTTTATAGAACTTATCACGTTTGTATCTCGAATCAAAAGCATAAAGCTTACAATAATCTCTATGCCAGATATTTCCCAATTCGCTGATGACTGCAAAAAACAAAATATTCACCTCATAACAGATTTGTTTGTATGATAAGCTTATCATACGGTATTATAAAAGTCAATTCGATGAAATACTACTTTTTTCTATATTTCACACAACCTATCTGAGATGCTTCAAAATAATAAATGGGAGTTCAGTACTTTGCTACGCTGCCTGATATAAAAAACAGGTTTTATAAACGCTCTTATAAACTCTGAACAGGTATCATTTCTTCAGAAAAACAGCCCCGAAAAGTAATCGGGGCTGAAATGGTTTATAACACATCAAGAACTATCTGATCATCCTTTGCGCTGACACTGATGGCAGTTATAATACCATCCCTGCTGTCTACAATTGCAGATGCGATCTTGTCCTCGACTTCCTTACGGATAAGATTGCGAAGATCTCTTGCGCCGCTGCTCTTTCCGAAGGATTTCTTTGCAAGATATTGTCTTGCACTGTCATCATATTTGAAGGTAATACCCTTTTCTTTCAGAGTTTCCACATATTCATCAAGCATAAGCTTGCTGATATTTACATAGTCCTCTTCCGTAAGAGCTGAGAATACTATTATTTCATCAAGTCTGCTGAGAAATTCCGGACGAAGGAATTCCGAAAGCGCCTTTCTGACCTTCTCCTCAGTTGCCTGAGCCTGGGTCTTGGCAAAACCTAAAGCATTCTCTCTTCTTTCACTTCCGGCATTTGAAGTCATTACAATAACAGTATTGCTGAAATTGACCTTCCTGCCCTGTGCGTCTGTAAGTACGCCCTCATCAAGTATCTGCAAAAGTATATTGAGAACATCAGGATGAGCCTTCTCTATTTCATCAAAAAGGAGAACACTGTACGGTCTGCGTCTTACCTTTTCTGTTACCTGACCTGCTTCATCATAGCCGACATATCCGGGAGGTGAACCAATGATCTTGCTGACGGAATGTTTTTCCATAAATTCACTCATATCAAGGCGTATAAGTGTTTCCGGAGTATTGAAAAGCTCGGTTGACAGGACTTTTACAAGCTCGGTCTTTCCGACGCCTGTAGGTCCGACAAATATGAATGAGGCGGGTCGTCTTCTCGGGCTTATCTGAACACGGCTGCGCTTTACTGCAGCTGCAAGAGCTGTTACAGCCTCATCCTGTCCGACAACCTTTGATTTCAGCTTATCCTCAAGATCAGCAAGCTTATGAAGCTCATTTTCCGTTACCTTTGAAGCAGGAATACCTGTCCACAGCTCGATAACATGTGCGATATCCTCTTCTGTTACCTCCGCAAACAAGCTGTCAGGATCCATTTCCTGAATTTCTTTTTCAAGCTTAGCTATATCATATTTGACTATGGCAAGCTTCTCGTAATCTATTTCTTCCTCGTCTTCAAGCTCTTCCTGCTGAACCTTGAGTGCCTCTACTTCATCCTTTGAGCTGTCGTATTTTTCAAGATCCTTATTTCTCAGTGAAGCATGGGTACAGGATTCATCAAGAAGATCAATAGCCTTATCAGGAAGGAACCTGTCGGTTATATATCTCTCGGAAAGAACAACTGTTTTTCTGACAATATCGTCAGCCATTTTTACCCTATGATAATCCTCATAATAATTCTTTACGCCAAGCAGTACGTCGATCGTATCCTGGATAGAAGGCTCGACAACTGTTACGGGCTGGAAACGTCTTTCAAGAGCTGCATCCTTTTCGATATATTTACGGTATTCATTGAATGTCGTAGCGCCGATGACCTGTATCTCACCTCTTGAAAGGGCAGGCTTCATGATATTGGCTGCATTCATTGAGCCTTCAGATTCACCCGTACCTACAAGACTGTGTACCTCATCAATGAAAAGAATTACATTACCCGATTCTTTTACCTCATTGATAAGACCCTTTATCCTGCTTTCAAACTGACCTCTGAACTGTGTACCGGCAACCAATGACGTCAGATCAAGAAGCTGTATCTCCTTATTCTTTAATCTGTGCGGAACATCACCCGAAGCGATCTTCAATGCAAGTCCTTCCGCAATAGCCGTTTTACCTACACCCGGTTCACCGATAAGACAGGGATTGTTTTTTGTACGCCTTGAAAGTATCTGGATAACTCTGTCAATTTCTTTTTCTCTGCCAACAATTCTGTCAAGCTTTCCGTCTGCTGCCCTCTTTGTAAGATCTGTGCAGTATGCGTCAATATGCTTTCTTCCCTTGCGGCGTCTGCGTTCCTCACGTTTTGAGTTTTTCTCTTTTTCATCAGCATTCTTTTCATTTTCGCTAAGCTTTTCACTTGGTGTTTTGGAATTGAAAAGATTCTTGAAAAACGGCGGAAATGCAGGTGCACCTCCCCTGCTGAAATCATCATCGTCCTCTTCATCTTCACTATCACTGTCTTCACCAAGCATATCCGGATCGGGAAATAATCCCGACTGTGCAAGATCATCCATCTGATCCTGAATATTGACAAGATCATCCTCTGATATTCCCATCTTCTCCATTATATCGGTAACGGGTTTAATGCCCATTTCCTTAGCGCAGACAAGACAGTAGCCTACTGTCTCTGAGCTGTCAGCAGTATTTGATACAAATACGACCGAAGGTCTTTTATGACATTTGGAACATAACATCATTTATTTTTCTCCCTTCTCTGATTATTCCTTGAAAACAAAAACTAAATATACTAATAATAAAACGCAATCTCTGAACCCTGTCTGAACAGATCAAAATATCTGATACAAGAGATCTGAGGTGCTTTGCTCCACACCCGGATCTTTAATAATTTTCAGAAATGCCATTCATTTATACATTGATCACTGAATTAATGATAGTATCAGGATAATCAATATAAAAAATTATCTTGTAAACATATGTAGCATCTATCGCATCTCTCAGACCCTGAGCGAGATCTGTCGGAAGCATTACAGTCAGCATATAGATTATAAGTGATAATACCATAAGCAGGATCACTGCCTCCACAACGCCTGCCAAAGCTCCGAATACCTTATTCACACCGCTGAGTCCGGTTATGTCTACTGTTTTTGTAAGAACCTTTGCAGCTATTGATATCAGCATCACCGAAACAATAAACAGAATAACAGTCACTAAAACAGTAAATACCTTCAATACAACGGGTCTTACCATACTTTCAAGCTGCATAGGTATATTGGTTTTTTCCAACTGTACAATCTTATCAGTCAATGCTTTTGAATCAATGCCTGTAAGCTCTATTGCATTTTTTACAAATTCCGGGCTGTCATTCATAATGCTGTTTGCAATATCGGAGGATCTCATCATCGCTGAGTAATCGGGCAATGCATCAGTTATCGTCTTAATAATTGCATCTCTTAAAAAAAGCTCATAAAGCCTGACTGAAACGATAGATCCTAAAAATGAAGAAAGAAGCGATGATATGACAGTACATCCAAGCTCAGCAAGTGTTTTTATTACTCCGTTCCTGTAACCGCCGAAAATCAGCAGCAATACAACTATGACCACAACAAGATCTAATACTATGCTCATAATGATCCTCCGAATTATTTTTTAGTTATTTTCTTTTCACTGCCGTCAAGAATACGTTTGATATTATCTTTATGCTTTATTATTACTGCGGCTCCGTTTATAAATGT
The DNA here is from genome assembly GCA_002351795.1 of Ruminococcaceae bacterium UBA2806. Lineage (GTDB taxonomy): Bacteria > Bacillota > Clostridia > Oscillospirales > Acutalibacteraceae > UBA1213. The sequence continues at coordinate 17,545 of DEHG01000086.1, forward strand.
AAGAACAAATACACATGCTATAAACATCGGAGTCGGATCATTTATTGGTATTAATGCAGGCAGAACGCCCATACTGTCAAGAAGTCTCAGCGCAGCAGCGACAAACGGATATGCAGCAGCGCACATAAGCGATCCCTTTGATACTATCTTTGTGATCATAAATAACACCGCAAATATCAGCAATTCAATAATAAGAACTCTCCAGTCTGTCATAAGCATTACCGCAGCTGTCGTAACTACACCTTTTCCGCCCTTGAATTTATAATAGATCGGGAACATATGTCCGAGTACTGCAAAAATACCGCCGAGATAAAGAATAATTGTCCTCATCTGCTGGTCATGCGGATCCGAACCCATATTCAATGTCATTATGTAGGGTATCATTATTGAAATTACACCCTTCAGGAAATCTCCTACGAATGTAATAATTGCAGGACCCTTTCCTACACATCTGAGTACGTTAGTAAATCCTGCATTTCCGCTGCCAAGCTTACGGATATCCTCATGCTTTACTATTCTCGTAACAATAATAGACGTATTCACGCTGCTGATAAGATAGGCTGCAAATACCGCAATGACAATATGCAGCCAGTAGTTTGTAAATAATTCACTCAACATTTCCACAGTGATCACCCCGATCTTATTTCTTTTCGTCGCCGCGTTCACGGATTATGAACCTTATCGGCGTTCCCTGCATCCCGAAAGTCTCACGGATCCTGTTTTCAAGATAACGCTGATATGAAAAATGGAACAGCTCCGCATTATTTACAAAAAATACAAATGTCGGCGGCTTTACTGACGCCTGTGTGACATACATTATTTTCAGTCTTCTGCCCTTATCTGTCGGCGGCTGGACTCTTGCGACAGCCTCGGCAAGAAGGTCATTCAACATACCTGTTGTGATCCTCATTGCTGCCGAATTTACAACCGTTACAATAAGCTCAAAAAGCCTGTCAAGCCTTTGTCCTGTCTTTGCCGAAATAAAAATAAACGGCGCATATGACATATATGAAAAATCTGTTTCAAGCTTTTTTCTGTATTCGTCCATAGTCTTGCTGTCCTTCGTGACAGCATCCCATTTATTTACTGCAATAATACACGCTTTTCCGGATTCATGGGCAAGACCTGCAATCCTCGTATCCTGCTCTGTTATACCAGCTTCACCATCTATCATTATAACACATACGTCGCTGCGTTCAATAGCCATTTTTGCTCGTATGACGCTATATTTTTCAATTTCATCCTCTATCTTGCTGCTGCGTCTTATTCCTGCCGTATCCGTAAGAATAAAACGGCCGTGTTTGTTTTCTATTACAGTATCTATACTGTCTCTTGTCGTTCCGGCTATTCCGGAAACGATACATCTGTTCTCACCTGTGATCTTATTGATAAGCGAGGATTTTCCGGCGTTTGGTCTGCCTATTATAGCTACCCTTACAGCGTCATCCTCCTGCTCATCATCATTTTCATCGGGAAGATATTCATATACGGCATCCAGAAGATCTCCTGTACCGTGTCCATGTACGCTTGAGACCTGTATCGGATCGCCAAGCCCCAGATTATAAAACTCATAAAATGTAGGATCAGGCTCTCCTATCGCATCGCATTTGTTTACGCATAATACGACCGGCCTGCCGCTTTTTTGCAGCATACCTGCAACCTCCTCATCAGTTGCGACAACTCCGCTTTTCAGATCAGTAACAAGTATAATTACATCTGCGGCGTCAATTGCAAGCTCTGCCTGTCGTCTCATTTGTTTTAATATGATATCATCAGAATACGGTTCTATTCCGCCCGTATCTACTACCGTTATCTTCCTGTTTCTCCATTCGCATTGTCCGAATATCCTGTCTCTCGTTACCCCGGGAGTATCATTAACGATCGCTACACGATCTCCTATCAGTTTATTAAAAAGAGTGGACTTTCCTACGTTTGGTCTGCCAACTATTGCCACTACCGGCATTGCCATAGTATTCCCTCCTTTAGTGCTGCTGTTAAAAAAATATAGAGAAGGAAAAACTCCTTCTCTATAAATTAGAAGGCGATTAAGCCTCTGTGTTAATTACAACTCTGCCATTATACATTCCGCAGTTTGTGCAGGCTCTGTGAGCAAGCTTATACTCACCACAGTTAGGACATTTTGTAAGTGCAGGTGCGCTGAGCTTCCACACAGCAGAGCGTCTTTTATCTCTTCTTGCTTTAGATGTCTTTCTCTTAGGTACTGCCATTTAAATAACCTCCTTGAAAATAAAGTACAAAAATCATTCTTCAAGCAGCTTAGACAAAACTGCCAGTCTGGGATCGACTTCCTTTTCGGGACAGCCGCATTTTCCCTTATTAAGATTTTTTCCGCACTTTGGACACAAGCCCTTACAAGTATCTTTACAGAGGAACTTTGACGGAAGCTCCAAAAGGATATCATCTCTGAGCAAAGCATCAGTATCGAGCATATAGTCCGGTGCTTCAATATAATCGTCACCGCTGTCCTCAACGGGTGCGGCAACAAGTATATGATTAAACCTGTAGGCAAGCTGCCTTTCAGCGGCCTCATTGCATCTGTCGCAGCGGAATTTACACACAAAGCTTGTCTGAGCTTCATATTCCACAACACCTGCATGATTACTGACCATAATTTCAGCTTCTATCTTTTCGGGAAAGCTGCAGTTATCGGTAGAATCATTTTTCAGATCAACATCGACCTTTGCGGAATGAACTGCATTTTCATTCAGAAAAACCTTTTTTAAATTCAGGATCATGCACTCACCCCAACAATAAAATCAACATGCCATACATTATTATAATTGTATCAGACTCTTTTGTCAATATATTTTTTAAAAAAATAGCCGTCTGCGTCAAAAATTTATGAGGAAGCCGTACTTTTCAGCTTCCTCATATTATATGTTTTTATCAGTTAACGATCAAACCTTTTCAGCAACAGCAGCCAGTGTTGCGGGAAGGTCACTTTCGTCGGCAGATACAAGGAAGGTAAACTGTGTATCCGTTTTAGCAGCAAGACCGTTGATCTTCTCAATGAACTTTGCGAACTCATCAATATTCTGTCCGCCGATCTTGAATGTGGAATCAACCAGTACATCTGTAACATCATAGTTACCTGCACACAGTCCGCTGAGGAAACCAAAGAATGCATCATAACCTGTAACAGAATAATGCTCTGTGTCTATAAGACGAGCTTTATGTGTAACGTCATAAGTAAGCTTTGAGCCTTTTTCTATTACAACTACATTTCCGTTTGAAGCCTCAACAGCTTCATTTGCAAGAGAAATAAGCTTCTTTGTTTTACCTGTACCCTTTTTACCGACAATAAGTTTAACCATAATTTTTGCCTCCTTGAAAGTTTTCGCCGCCGCAGCGGTTTATCCTTTGCATAAAAAATTATTTCGCTGATTCTATTTTATATTATATTTGAACAACTGTCAACCGTTTTAGCAAATATTTTAAAAATATACATTTGTAAGCGAAAAACATGAATTATTTAAGTCTTGCCTCAAGCGCTTCCTTCTGATCCTCATATCCCGGCTTGCCGAGGAGAGCAAACATATTCTTCTTGTAGCTTTCAACACCGGGCTGATTGAAGGGATTGATACCAAGAGTATATCCGCTTATTGCACATGCCTTTTCAAAGAAATAGATAAGATAACCAAGCTCGGCCTCGCTTGTATCCTTCATATTAAGAACAGCATTCGGAACCTTACCGTCTGTATGTGCAAGTATAGTTCCCTCAAAAGCCTTCTTATTTACAAAATCAACTGTTTTGCCTGCAAGGAAATTAAGACCGTCAACATTTTCAGGATCTGTACCGATAGTAAGCTCATATTTCGGCTTTTCGATCTGTACAACAGTTTCAAACATTGTTCTTGTTCCGTCCTGGATAAACTGACCCATTGAATGGAGGTCGGTAGAGAATACAACGCTTGCCGGGAACAGACCCTTCTGATCCTTGCCTTCGCTCTCACCGAAAAGCTGTTTCCACCATTCGCACATCATAGTAAATGCAGGCTCATAGCTTACGAGAAGTTCGATACTCTTGCCCTTCCTGTAAAGGATATTGCGGACAGCAGCATATTTATAGCAGTCATTCTTATCAAGATCAGTGCTCATAAGCTCTTCTCTTGCCTTAGCTGCGCCGCCCATAAGAGCGTCTATATCTGCGCCTGAAACTGCTATCGGAAGAAGTCCTACAGCTGTAAGAACGCTGAAACGACCGCCGACATCATCAGGTACAACAAATGTTTCATAGCCTTCACGGTCAGCAAGCTGCTTTAATGTGCCCTTTGCCTTATCTGTTGTACAGAAGATCCTCTCCTTTGCGCCCTCCTTGCCGTACTTCTTTTCAAGAAGCTCACGGAATACTCTGAAAGCAATAGCCGGCTCGGTAGTAGTGCCTGATTTTGATATCATATTGATAGATATATCTTTGCCCTCACAGATCTGTAAAAGCTCGGAAAGAGCTGTAGAGCTGATGGAATTACCTGTAAAATAGATATCGGGAGTATCCTTTTTGATTGCATTATAATTAGGAGATCTGAGGAACTCGATCGCAGCTCTTGCGCCAAGATAAGATCCGCCTATACCGATAACAACAAAAACATCGGTATTGCCTTTGATCTTTCCGGCAGCCTTTTTGATCCTGTCAAATTCGTCCTTATCATAGTCAACGGGAAGATCTACCCAACCAGTAAAGTCATTTCCAAGACCCGTTTTTTTATGAAGAAGGTCATGTGCAGCAGCTATCTGCGGTGCTATTGCGGTATACTCATCCTCGCTGATAAATTCTTTCAGATGCTTATCACTTAATGTAACAGACATATTTAAAATCCTCCTTAGGTTTTTGCTTGAACAGACAAATGAAATCTGTTATAACTCTCATATACCTGCGTTATGAAAATCACTGACTTTATTATATTATATTTTAATAAATATTGCAAGGAATTATATTACTTTTTTTCATTAATTTAACAATTTATTTATAGGCGCAATGAATACTACATTTCAGGGAATCACTGAATAAATAGCTATTTGCAGCTGAAGGTTAACATAAGCGGCTTAACGTGGGGCTTTGCCCCAAACGGCGATCATTTCATTAATCAGCGTTTCCATAAATTTTCTGTTCACAAACCGAAAATGGTTTTTTATACTGCTGACATATGCACAACCAAAAAAGCACTGTCACACTAAGAATGTGCAGCAGCGCTTTTTATTCCGGAAACTTTTTATTTATCCTGCGTACAAATGATACTGCGGCTATAATTATCACAGTCACAAGAATAACAGCCCCGATAATATAGTACATAGCAGAATCATCCGACAGATCATCCTTGTACTTTTCCTTATCAAAGTGTTGAAGAACTTTACTGTTTTCTGATACTGCCTTTGATTGTTTTGTCTCTGATGAAGCATTTTCCGATGATTCTGAAGATTTACTGCTTGCCTTTGATACCGATGTTCTGCGCTTTGAGGATACTTCGCTCTTTGAAGACGAGCCTTTGATTCCCGATGACGCTTTTTGTTCTGAAACCTGTTTATCCGATATGACAGAAAAGCTTACATTGCAGATTTCTTTCAATGAAACTGTCTTTTTCTGATATGTAACAATGTCTGTAAGCTCGGCAGTAATTTCCTGTCCCGATATTTGCCGTTCACCCGATCGGAATATCATCTCTATTCTTTTTTCGGTAATATCAGGCTGTCTTGTACTGTACAGAATATGTATATGTCCGTTTTCATGATGTTCTTTTATAAATTCATTTTCGTTTTTATCAGGGATATTGAAGCTATTTAGTTCAATACTGTCGGCAGGATATGCGATCTTCACCTCAAACGCTCCGAGCGGTTCATTTCCTTTAATACAAAGCATTACCGGAAAGCTCTTTTTTAAACCGATCTCTTCGGCACATTCAAGCTTTACCGAATAATTATCCTCAGCATCTGAGATCAGAACCGGATCCATGCACATCAGCATAAAAGCTATCATTATCACAGACAACGATATACAAAAGGGCATCTCTAAAAACTTGTTTTTAGAGATTGGGGTGTGGGGCAAAGCCCCACGAACCCTCACTTTCCTATTCCATTGTTGATTGTATNNNNAAGGTTTTTAGAGGTTGCCAAAAGATCTTTACCGCTTTCAATTTTATTTTTCCTCCATTATCGGCAAAAGACCGCCGATGTCGGTAAGCTCTCCCTTAGCAAGGGATACTGCCTGCACAGAATAATTTTTCAGGAAGCTGCGGATATTATCATGATCTTTATATGTCCTGATATCGCCGCTGAATGCAAGAATATTCCCTGAGATCAGCCCGCAGCAGCCTCCTATAAAACCATGATCGTACCCCTCAAGACGTATGCCCGACGGATCTGTTTTTAAAACATCAATATTATTTTCAATGCATTTTTTATAAATTGATTCATCCGAGGTTATTACAGCGTTTTCATTTACAACCGCTGTTGAGCAGCCTGCATATCTTTGACTTACATTAATAAATCTGATATCCTTTTCCCGACAATAATTTAATATGGCATTATCAGCCACGGACTCTCTGCCTATGACCTTATCCTTGAGAAAGCATACATTAAGCCTTGGCATATGCCCTGTTATTTCACCGCTGTATGCAATATCCGCACCCATCTCACTGAGCGTCTTTATCATACATCTGTTATCCTTTTCGGAAACAAATCTGTTTTCTCCCAAGTGGCACACGCTCATATCCGCATGATACCTTTCCATACCTGAAATTGTTCCGAGAGGTGAAGGTACTATAGTTTTAATATGATAATTGTTTTCAAGCTCATCTATAATTTCTGAACTCATATCTGATGCAATAATATGAGTAACTCTGCCCTGCGGCAGATTCGGATATTTCAAAAAACCGATCATAACAGCTCCTGATACAGCAGATAACCAATAAAACAACTTTCAGTTTATCTATCATAAACAGAATGCAGTTTTTTGGTGCTTGCCGCTTTCCTAAATAAACCTGAACGCTTCGGCAGGTTCAAGTCGTGATGCTTTTACTGCGGGATAAATTCCGAAAATTGTACCCGATACGACAGTAAACCCTGTAATTATCATTATTATACCAATATTGAATTCAGGTGTCAATCCGAAATAAACCGATCCTGCTATAGTTATTAACTCACCCATAACTATACCCAAAATACTTCCTATAACACTTATTACAGCTGACATCAGAAGAAATTCACTGACAATGGCAGACCGTGATGCGCCGAGCGCTTTCTTTATCCCTATCTCCCTTGTCCGTTCCCTGACGGCTACAAGCATTATATTCATTGTATTTATTCCTGCAACTATCAGTGATACCGCCCCTATCGCTGATAGAATAATTGTCAGTATTACAAGAATCTGATCGAGGTTTTCTTTCTGACCTGACAGATCATTTACATTATATACATTATGCTTTCCCGAATTCTTTTCCATTGATCGTATAAGCTTTTTTTCATAGGCATTATTATCATAGCCTTCGTCTATCTGAACGATTATCTGGGAAAAATTATCGCTGCCCATATTATTCTGCATCGTACTGTATGGCAGATATATAAAATCCGGGATAAAGCTGCCCATTACATTCTGAAGAAGTCCGCTGCCTGTTTTTACGATACCGGTTATAAGGTATTTATCAGTCACATTTCCATTCTTTATTATTATGCTTTTTCCGAGGGGAACATAATGCTCCTTTGAAAATTTTTCATCTATCATACATATCTTTGCAGCTGAAGCAATATCGCCTGAATTAAAAAATCTGCCTTCCTTAACCTTCAAAGAAATTGCTTTATCAGCGTTGCTGTCAATTCCCCATAAACATACGGGCTGCTTTTCACTTCTGATATATGCGTCGGCAGATTCATAAACAAGCGGAACTGCATTATCTACATATGAATAGGAGCGTATCCTCCCAAGCTCCTTTGCACTTAATGATACATCCTTATCGTCTGTACTTATGGCAAGACCGCTTATCCCAAGTCCGTCTATTTCACTTTTTATCGCACTGCGCCCCACAGAAGAAATATTGATCGTAATGACTACTGCACAGACTCCCACTGCTATACTGAAAAACGTCAGTACAGCCCGTCCCTTATTGGCAAATATGCTTTTTATTGCATTAAGATATATTTCCGTCATTTCTTTTCTCCTCTGTCAAGCTCCAATTTCTGACCGTCTGTTACATCTGCTGCACTGCGGATAATAAGATCGTTTTCTTTCAGCCCTTTCTTTATCTCTATTCCGTCCTTGTATTCCTTTCCGGTTTTTACATAAATCTTTCTTGCCCTGTTGCTTCGGCTTACGAATACATATTCTCCTCCCTCATCGGATAAAACATATTCATACGGGAGCATTAATACATCCTCGTCAATTGATGTGATTATTTCACATTCTGCGGAATAGCCTATTCTCAGTCCGTCTGATGAATTATCCGGTTTTATTATTACCTCTACTACTGTATCCTTACCTGTCAGCCCTCCGCTTTGTTTTGCCTGTTGTGCAATGCTGTCGATCGTGCCGTGAAACTGTTTCCCGCTCAATGCGGCAAATTTTATCCGCACCCTCTGCCCCTCTCTGATCTTTTCAATATTAGTTTCGCTTACGCTTGCCTTGACACAGATATCATTTGTATCAGCAATTTTCATTATGACATTATTTTTATTAACAAAACAGTTTTTTGAATAAGCTATTCCCGTAACTACGCCGTCAGACGGTGAACAGATAGTCCTCCTTACAGTATAGTTTTTTATCTCACGGACAATATCCTCTGCTATCTCACTGCTTGTCAGAAGCTGGATATATTTTTCTGCATCCGGAAATGAAGCCGTTATGTCACTGATATTTTCCGCCTCATATACTGTAAGGAGAGGATCGCCCTTACTGACCTTATCACCGTCAGATACAAATATATGGTCGGTCATGCAGTATTTTTTACTGCTGATCTTTACCTCATTACGGAATTGCAGCTTGCCCGACGCAGTTACAATATTTTCGCAGCTGGTCTTTTTCACAGCATAAACCTTCGCCTCAACTGCTGCGCCTACAATACTTCCCGATATCATTATCCCGCATATAGTCAGAAGGGTAATACTGATAAGTATAAAATATCTTTTCATATTACGTCATCTCCGGTTAAAGCTAATAGATGTGTCCCTTTTCTGATTCACACGGAAACACTGCTTTTATTTTCCCCCGATAGTATGTTTTTATTCTTTTTGATATATTTTTAATAATTTTTTATACAAACATTTGCTGATGTTCATTGACTGTTATAAAAGTTATGCTTATAATAGTTCAGGGGTGAAAGGAGTATCCATACATATGAGTGAAAAAGAAGACAAACGAATATTTACTCTGAGCCGTGAAAAACCTGCTAAAGCCGTTATCAAAATGGGCGTACCGCTCATTGCCGGAATGTTCATTATGGTGCTGTATAATCTTGTAGATACCTACTTTATCGGTCTGATGCATGATGACTACCGTCTTGCAGCGGTTAATCTTGCATATCCTGTTATGATGGTGACAATTGCCGTTTCAAATATGATAGGTACAGGCGCTTCTTCTCTTATCGCAAGATGTCTGGGTGCCGGGGATAATTAAAAAGCTGACCATACCATTGCCGGCATGATAGCAGGCACTATTATCAATATCATTCTCGATCCTGTTTTTATTTTTACTTTAAATATGGGAATTGAGGGCGCTGCAATTGCAACTATAGCCGGCAACGCCGCAGGTATGTTTATTTCATTATTGTTCTATATCCGCAAAAAGACACTGCTCTGCCCATCGCTTAAATATATTATACCGACGGCGGAGATACTAAAGGAAATTTTCTGGGTAGGTGTTCCCGCTTCACTTGAAACACTGCTGACATCGGCTGCTTTTATTGTAAATAACAATTTAGCCGTATCCTACGGAGAACTGACTGTCGCAGCAATGGGGGTCGCACAGAAAATACTGTCACTCGGAAATTACATCTATCAGGGCTTTGCCGCAGGCACACAGCCCATTATGGGATATAATTACGGCGCAAAAAATTATAAAAGAATGCTTTCCGTCCTCAGAGCAGGAATTGTCGTTGTAAGCGGTACAGAGCTTTTTGTAATGGCTGTTTATGCAATTTTTGCCCCGCAGCTTATAAGTCTGTTTACAGATTCGCCTCAGGTCATTTCAACGGGCGCAGCTGTTCTGCGTACAATCATGCTGATCCTTCCATTTGTAGGCGCAACATCAATGAGCCGTATGTCCTTCCAGGCTATGGGTATGCCGCATTTTGCTTTTATAATTACACTTATCCGTCAGCTTATTCTTTATATACCTCTTCTTCTGCTGCTCAATGATCTGTTCGGATTCAGCGGTATGATATGGGCTCAGCCGATCACCGAAATCATCATGATGGCAGCGTCAACTTTTCTGCTTTACACCATTATTTCCAAAAAAGAAAAGAATAATGCATGATAGAAAAATGGTCTGCATAATTAAAATAATAGAAGTATTTACAAAGAAAAATAAATATGTTATATTATAAATAATAATTGTAGTAAGCTTTCATCTTTTCAATGATTTGATAAAAAGCTTTTACAGTCAGCAAAAATACGGAGGTAATAAAATGGAAAATTACAAAAAGGAATTCATTGAATTCATGGTTGACTGTCAGGTACTCAGATTCGGTGACTTTGTAACCAAAAGCGGAAGAAAAACTCCCTTTTTCGTAAACACTGGTTTTTACCGCACAGGTGCTCAGTTAAGAAGGCTCGGCGGCTATTATGCAGAAGCTATAAATAATACTTTCGGACTGGATTTCGATGTACTTTTCGGTCCGGCTTACAAGGGTATTCCGCTTAGTGTCGCAGCAACTATCGCAATAAGCGAAAAATATGATACCGATATCCGTTACTGCTCCAACCGCAAGGAAGTCAAGGATC
>DEHG01000086.1:28524-28679 GCA_002351795.1 Ruminococcaceae bacterium UBA2806
CTCGGCAGCCCGATAAATGACGGAGATAAGGTCGTTATAATCGAGGACGTCACTACAGCAGGTACTTCTATTGAGGAAACACTTCCTATCATCAAGGCTCAGGGCAATGTTACACCTGTCGGACTTGTAGTTTCCGTTGACAGAATGGAAAGAGG
>DEHG01000010.1:0-4157 GCA_002351795.1 Ruminococcaceae bacterium UBA2806
ACCGACCATATCATGCCCGCAGGTGCAAAGATCCTTCCCCTGCGTTCAAATATACCTGCAATTTCACAGCACTGCTTTACAGTTTGCGACAAGGATTTCCCCGAAAGAGCCAGGAAGCTCGGCGCAAGCATTATTGTCGGCGGCGTAAACTATGGTCAGGGAAGCTCCCGTGAGCATGCCGCTCTTGCTCCCCTTTATCTCGGAGTAAAGGCTGTTGTTGTAAAATCATTTGCCCGTATACACAGAGCAAACCTTATCAATGCCGGCATACTCCCGCTTACTTTTGTAAACGAGGCTGACTATGACAGCATAAGCGAGGGCGATGAGCTTTCTCTGCCCGATGTACGCAGCCTTATCGCTGACGGCAAGGAAGAGCTTACACTTGTGAACAAGACTACAGGTAAGGAAATGAAGGTTCTCTGCGAGCTTTCTGAACGCACAAGAGATATTATTCTTGCCGGCGGTCTGCTTGATTATACAAGAAATAACGGTTAATTATTTTTTATAAGGGATGTTTTTATGACAAAATCTCAGAAAGAGGATATTTTAGATTACACATCTCCGCCGAAAATAATGTATATCGTCGGGGCGGTCACTATCGCCTTATCACCAGCGGTTTATTTCATAGTCCAGTCGATCAAGCACGATCAATTATTAAGCATATCAGGCGGCATAACTGAAATTCTTGTGGGCATCCTTTTTCTTCTTATCCGTCCGTGGTACAATGCCAATGTCATGAAGACCCTGAAAAAAAGTGAAGCTGATTACGGCAGCGGCAAGATATACTATGATTTCAGAAACGGTAAAAGACTTGCAAACGATACTATTATCTGCGGCGAACGTTATCTTTTCTGCAAGGGTATGGGAATTGCGATATATTGTCCAGATATTGTGCAGATAAAATACGAAACCTCTGAAATACGTTTTATATCTGCAAGCGACAATATAACTGTTCGCCTGAAAAACAGGGAAAAGCTTATAATCAGGTCTATGCCTCATGAAAAATCAAATAAGGAAAAATTTGCTAAAATTATAAATGTTATTAAAAAAAGCTGCCCTGATGCAGATATCAGGGCGTGATTCCTGTTGCAGACCGGCAGACAGATACCTCACTATGCCCCAGAAAAGCGTTTGTCGGCTGAACACAATTATATGTAAAGGAGAATTAATAAATGTCCGATAAAATTCAGATGAATACCCCCATCGTTGAGATGGACGGCGATGAAATGACCAGAGTACTCTGGAAAATGATAAAGGATAAGCTTATCCTACCCTTTGTTGACCTTAAAAGCGAATATTACGATTTAGGTCTTGAAAACAGAGAAAAAACAAAGGATCAGGTCACTGTTGACAGCGCAGAGGCTACAAAAAAATATGGCGTAGCTGTAAAATGCGCTACAATCACACCCAACGCCGAGCGTGTTAAGGAATATAACCTGACACAGATGTGGAAATCCCCCAACGGCACTATCAGAGCTATCCTTGACGGAACTGTTTTCAGAACTCCAATTCTTGTAAAGGGCATTACACCTTACATTTCAACATGGAAAAAGCCGATCACAATTGCCCGTCATGCATACGGCGATGTTTACAAGAACAGTGAAATGGTCGTTGCAGAGGGCAGCAAGGCTGAACTTATCGTAACTGATAAGGAAGGCAACGAAACAAGACAGCTTATCCATGAATTCAAGGGCAGCGACGGTATCATTCAGGGACTTCACAATGTTGACAAGAGCATAGGCAGCTTTGCAAGGGCTTGCTTCAACTTTGCGCTTGACAAAAAGCAGGATCTCTGGTTCGCAACAAAGGATACTATCTCCAAAAAATATGACCACCGTTTCAAGGATATCTTCAATGAGATATTTGAAGCTGAGTACAAGGACAAGTTTGAGAAGGCGGGAATAACATATTTCTACACTCTTATTGACGACGCTGTAGCAAGAGTAGTACGCAGCGAGGGCGGTTACATCTGGGCTTGCAAGAACTATGACGGTGATGTTATGTCAGATATGGTAGCTACTGCATTCGGTTCGCTTGCAATGATGACATCCGTTCTTGTATCTCCCGACGGAATCTATGAATATGAGGCTGCACACGGCACTGTACAGCGTCATTATTACAAGTATCTGAATGGTGAATCCACCTCGACAAACTCCGTTGCAACCATATTCGCATGGAGCGGCGCACTCCGCAAAAGAGGAGAGCTTGATGGAAACGACAGCTTACAGACATTTGCAGACAGCCTTGAAAAGGCTACTATCGACACGATCGAGGACGGCATAATGACAGGCGATCTTTATCTGCTTTCATCCCTCGAAAACAAGACAAAGGTTGACAGCGAGACCTTCCTTGACGAGATTAACAAGAGACTTGAAAAGCTTGTGAATGCATAAGTCAAAAATAATCTATTGCTCATATTATCAGGGTGAACGAGGATCAGTTCTTGTTCACCTTGTTTTTATTCTATGGGTGATTTTTTTCTCAGAAGTATTGATTAATTTGTTTTATTTGATATAATAATAAGTAGTCTTGATTGGCTGCTTTTTTCATAAAACGGAGGTGATACAAATGGGAAAAGAATTAATCATTAAAGATTTGGTAAAAAAAGCTAAGATCATGATTGCGGCAGGCGTTTTGATCCTTCTTATCTTAGGCAGTTATTCACTGCTTGAAATAATAAAGGGAAATTATTCAAGCCTCGTATTGCTCTGTGCGTTAGGCGCTGTCATCGGCATTGTATGTATTGTTATAGGCATAATGGGAATAATATCTCCGGAAAAAAGCTTTGCCGTAAGATCAAATCCCGAAATATTTGATATGGCGGAAGAGCATTTTTCAAATATCAGGTTCAAAAACGACTATGTAGTACTCTCCGACAGAATGATCTCCGCTGCCTCAGACCCTGCCTCCGTTTCATACATGGATGAGGTTTTTTGGGTATATGTTGAAAAGCAAAAAACAAATCTTGTAACAACCGGAAAAGAGCTTATATTTGATACCGCAAGGGGTATTCACAGGATAAATATTATAAGTATCGCCATGGAGGATGTAGAAAATAATATCATAAGATATTTTGCTGAGCATTGTCCTAACGCAGCCATAGGTTATTCAGCCGATAATATGGTATATCGTGACAAAATGAAGGCTCAGTGGAAGCAAAGCCATAAGTAGTCCAGCCGGTATTACAACTTATAGTAAACGGCATTAATACGATTACTTTGTCATCCTGAGCGAAAGCGAAGGATCTTTAAACGGTGCAGAATAAGTGAAAAGATTCTTAGTCGCTGCCTACCTCCCTGCAGGCAGGCGCTCCTCAGAATGACATTAGTAAAAAAATATATGTCGCTGACTATAAATACATTAATCAGCATTTCCATAATTAAAAATACGGACTGTCACAAAACCTGCGTTCTGTGACAGTCCTTTTTTATGTATAATTATCTTTGTCAGCTTATTTTAAGAAGTATACCGGAATAGGGCGGCAATGTGCATACAAGCTTTTCATTATCAAGCTTTGTAAGTGCGGATGCATCAGATGTATTTCCGCCGTATGCCTCGGAATCGGAACAAAGAACTGTTTCTGCCTTTGTAATTCCGGGCAGCTCCACACTGTAATTATCCTGTATGCGGTCGCTGAAATTGAATATTGCAAGAACCTTTTCCTTTTTGCTGCTGCGGATAATTGAATAGATAAGCCTTTCCTCCTGATTGCAGTCAGCCCATCTGAATCCGCTGTCCTCGTAATCTTCTTCCCACATTGTCGGGCTGTCAATATAGAAATTATTGAGAACCCTCATATATTCATGGAATTTTTCATGCCTGGGATCATCCGTCAGATCAAAATCAAGTCCACGCTTTTCATCCCATTCTCTTATCTGTGCAAGCTCATTTCCCATGAAATTAAGCTTCTTTCCAGGATGTACCATCATATACATATACAATGCCTTTGCCTGACTCAGCTGTTCATCAAAGGAACCATACATTTTATTGACGATCGTACCCTTGCAGTGAACGACTTCATCATGTGAAAGCGGCAGCAGATAGTTTTCATCCTTGAAATACATCATCGAGAATGTCAGCTTATGATATTTCTCCTGCCTGTCCTTCGGGGCAGTGCCAAAATAGCTGAGTGTATCATTCATCCAGCCGAGATCCCA
>DEHG01000010.1:4331-6059 GCA_002351795.1 Ruminococcaceae bacterium UBA2806
CCTCTTCTTTCATCGCCCTGCCAGAAAATGATCCTGCTTATAGCGTCCATCCTCAGACCGTCGAAATGGAATTCCTTCAGCCAGAAATTAGCTGATGACTGTAAGAAGGTCTTGACCTCTCCTCTTGAATGCATGAAATTGCAGCTTCCCCATTCGCTCATCCCGACATCATTGCTCGGATATTCATACAGAGCAGTACCGTCATATTTAGAAAGACCGTAAGCGTCCATTGCAAAATGTACGGGAACGAAATCGAGAATTGCGCCTATGCCGTTTTCATGCAGCATGGAAATAAGCTTTTTAAGCTGATCGGGGGTACCATAGCGGCTTGTGGGTGAAAAATATCCCGTTGTCTGATAACCCCAGCTTTCATCGCTCGGATGTTCGCAAAGCGGGAGAAATTCAACATAATTGTAGCCGTATTTCTGAAGGTATGGTATGAGAACCCTGCCAAGCTGTTCATAATTGTACCAGTCGTCGGGCACTTTTCCCGGCTTCTGGAAAGAGCCTGCATGAAGCTCATATATGTTCAGCGGCTTGTCTATCATATCGCAGCGCTTTTTCATCCAGTCAGCATCATCAAATTTAAATGCGCTGTGATCCCATGTAATGGATCTGTGATCCGGACGTCTTTCCATAAAGAAACCGTAGGGATCGCAGTGATCCGTAAATTTATTGCCGGAATAGATCCTGTATTCATATTTTGTTCCGAGAGGGAGCTTTTCTACCTCAGCTTCAAAGAACTGTCCGTTATAGACCTTTTTCATGGGTATAACTTCATCTTCAAGCACCAGCTCGATCTTCTGAGCCTGCGGCGCAAAGGTACGGAAAACAGTGGCGTCTTCTGTATAATGAGCGCCGAGCCATTCGTATGCATCAAAAATTCCGCCTGTGTAAAAACCGTAAAAATCCATAAAGCATCCTCCTGTTAAGTTCTGTTTTGTTTGACATTGTTTTTAATTCGTTCTATAATTAATATAACACATTACAAAAATAATTCAATCTACATTTTTAGTCATTAGTCTATTAATTGACACTAATCTAAAATTGACAAGGAGGTTATTATGGATCTAAGAGAAAAAAAGACAAAACGCAGTCTGCACAATGCATTTCTTGCAATAAGGGCAAAAAAACCGCTTGAAAAAATAACAATAAAGGAGCTGTGCGAACAGGCAGAAATAAGCAAAGCAACTTTTTATCTGCATTACAGAGATATTTATGATCTTTCGGAGAGGATGCAGCTTGAAGTTATTGAAAATATCATTAAATATATGAATGACCCAAAGGATCTCATATATGAGCCTGTAAATGCAAGCAAAAAACTTATACAAGGCTTTTATGCAAACCGTTCATTTATAAACATTCTTTTTTCGGGCTCACAGTTTTCAAAGCTTCCGGAAATAATTGAAAGCCGAATAAAGGAATCCCTTTTCAGCAGATTTCCTGCGCTTGAAAACGACGTTTATGCCAATGTCAGAATAACATATCAGCTTATGGGCTCATTTTATTCTTTTTACAAATATGAAAATACATTCGGCTTTGACGGAGTAATGAATTCAGTCGAAATGATCACAAGATTGTTTGAGAAAAAATGATAGACTTCACATAGACATTTTGATGATAAGTTATAACCGGTGACCAGAACATTGTACAAAGTTCTCTGTATAGTTTTACGACTGTTCTTCTACCGGCTTGTTATATCTATACGCTACTGCACTCTATGGGGCA
>DEHG01000101.1:0-4653 GCA_002351795.1 Ruminococcaceae bacterium UBA2806
CTTGAAATGGCAAAATGGTATGCCCGCGAATTTGTTGCTTATCTTGAAGCAAATGCACAAAACAAACTGATATATGAATATCCCGAAACAGAGCGTCTTGTAACGGACGACGGACAGCATTTCTATGATTCATAAATAACGAAAAGGAGCAATTATTATGTCAGCATATAAAAATATCGAATCAGCCCTTATTCATGGGGGCATATACGGAGATGAATATACAAAGGCAGTCAATGTGCCTATCTATCAGACATCTACATACGAACAAAGCGGTATAGGAGAAACGCCGAAGTGGGAATATTCCCGCACAGGCAACCCCACCCGTGCAGCACTTGAAGCACTTATCGCAGAGCTTGAGGGGGGCAGGGCAGGCTTTGCCTTTGCCTCCGGCATGGCGGCGATCACAGCGGTACTCAGCTTATTCAATACCGGCGATAAGATCATTATTTCAAGCAATGTTTACGGCGGAACATTCCGCGTGCTTGATAAGGTTTTCAATCATTTCGGAATTGGCTATTCCATTGAGGATACGACGAATATTGCAGAGCTTGAAACGAAAATAACTCCCGAAGTAAAGGCAATACTTATCGAAAGTCCGGCTAATCCGCTGCTCACTGTCACAGATATCGGTGCAGTTGCCCGTCTTGCAGCAAAGCATGATATCCTGTCAATTGTGGATAATACATTTATGACGCCGTATCTGCAGCGACCTCTTTCTCTTGGCGCAGATATCGTTATTCACAGCGCAACAAAATATCTCGGCGGTCACAGTGATGTTGTAGCCGGTCTTGTTGTTGTCAATGATGAAAGGCTCGCCCGTCAGATCGCCTTTATCCAGAATTCGACCGGAGGCGTTCTCGGTCCGTTTGACAGCTTCCTGCTTATCAGAGGAATAAAAACTCTCGGTGTCCGTCTTGACCGCCATGTGGAAAATGCTCAGAAGGCGGCGGAATTTCTCAGCAGTCATAAGGCTGTAAAGAAGGTATATTATCCCGGACTGCCGGATGCACAGGGCTATGAGATCAATAAGCGACAGGCTAAAAACGGCGGCGTTATGATCTCATTTGAGCTTTATGAAAACTATGATATCAAAAAATTCTTCAAGTCTCTGAAGCTTGTTGCCCTTGCGGAAAGCCTCGGCGGTGTGGAAAGCCTTGTATGCCACCCGGCAAGCATGACACACGCATCTATCCCTTACGAGGTGCGTCAGAAGGTAGGCATCACCGATGGTCTTATCAGACTTTCAATAGGTATCGAAAATATTGACGATATCCTTGCCGATCTTTCGCAGGCTATCAAAGAAAGTGAGGGATAATTATGGCACTCTATAATGATATGCAGGAGCTTATCGGCAATACTCCGCTTGTCAGGCTCCGCCATCTTGATCTGCCGGAAGGAGCCGAGCTGTATGCGAAGTTAGAGCTTTTCAACCCGTCTGGCAGCGTGAAGGACAGAATAGGAAAATATATGATCGAGGATGCTGAGCGAAAGGGAATACTCAGAAAGGGCGGCGTTATCGTTGAAGCTACCGCCGGCAATACCGGACTTGGAATTGCATTTGCGGCGCTTAACAGAGGTTATCAGATAATCTTTGTTGTACCGACAAAATTCTCACAGGAAAAGCAGACGCTTCTGCGCGCCCTTGGAGCAAGGATAATTAATACTCCGCGTGAGGGCGGTATGCTCGGCGCATGGAAAAAGGCAGAGGAGATACGCTCCTCCATTCCGGGGGCTGTAACTCTGGAGCAATTCAAAAATCCGGCAAATCCGCTTGCACATTACGAAACGACAGGAAAGGAAATATATGACGATCTGCCTGATATTGATTATCTTGTAGCAGGCGCAGGCAGCGGAGGAACCTACTCCGGAGTTGTAAAATACCTGAAAGAGAAAAATAAGAATATCATCGGCGTGCTTGCCGATCCCGTAGGCTCGACCATGGGCGGCGGCGAACACGGTGATTATGATATAGAGGGTATCGGCAATGATTTTATCGCAGATACGATGGATATGTCCCTTGTGGACAGAGTGATAAAAATAACTGACAGCGAAGCATTTGAAAACGCAAGAGAGCTTGCAAAAAAGGAAGGAATAATCGCCGGCTCATCCTCGGGCGCGGCGCTTGCGGCTGCAAAAAAACTGATAAGCAGCGGCGCAAGGGGCAGGATAGCAGTCATTTTCCCCGACAGAGGCGACCGCTATTTTACGAAAAATCTGTATGAATAAGGATCAGATATTATGACGATACAACAGATATATTATGCTATAACGATATCCGAACAGGGTTCTTTCAATAAAGCAAGCGAGGTGCTGTATATTTCACAGCCCTCGCTGACGGAAGCTGTAAAGGAGCTTGAAAAGGAGCTTGGAATATCAATTTTTCACCGCAGCGGAAAAGGCGTAACGCTTACAAGTGACGGCGCGGAGTTTATTTCATATGCCCATGAGCTGTACAGTCAATATGAAAACATTATCGACAGGTACGGAGAAAAGGGTAAGCTTAAAAAGAAATTTGCAGTTTCAACACAGCATTATTCCTTTGCAGTCAAAAGCTTCGTGGAGCTTGTAAAACAGCTGAGTACGGATGAATATGAATTTGCTATAAGAGAAGTCCGCACACAGAAGGTAATAGATGATGTCGGCAGTCTTAAAAGCGAGATCGGTATTCTATATATCAGTGATTTCAATGCTCCGCTCCTGACAAAGATATTCAGAACAAATAAACTGGAGTTCCATGAGCTTATCACCTGTGATGCCTATGTTTATTTGTGGAAGGGACATCCGCTTGCTAAGAATAAAAGCATACGCTTTGATGAGCTTACAAAGTATCCGAGCCTGTCATTTGAGCAGGGCGGGAATAATTCAATGTATTTTGATGAGGAAATACTGAGCAATCATCATTATCCCCGTACAATAAAGGCAACGGACAGAGCAACCATGCTCAATCTCATGGTCGGGCTGAACGGCTACACACTATGCTCAGGAATTATCTGCGAGGAGCTTAACGGCAGTGATTTTGCTGCTGTTCCCTTTGAACCCGATGAAGAGCATCCCGGCAGCAAAATGAAAATAGGTTATATCACAAAGAAGAATATCCGGCTTAGTTCGGTCGGAAAGATCTATATTGAGGAATTAAAGAAATATCTGGGAGTACAAGATGGAGATAATTGATTTTCATGCGCATATTTATCCCGAAAAAATATCGGATAAGGCAACTCAGGCTACGGGAGATTTCTATAATATTTCCCCTGCCTGCACAGGAACAGCGGAAAGCCTGATCTCTGAGGGGAGAAAAGCGGGGATATCACGCTTTGTTATCCTGCCGGTCGCTACAAAGCCCGAACAGGTAAGAAGCATCAACCGCTTCATTCTTGATGAGGTCAGCGCGCATAATGAATTTTACGGCTTTGCGACGCTTCACCCGTCATGCGAAAATATTATAGATGAGGTCAGCTTTATTCTCAGCTCCGGCTTTAAGGGGATAAAGCTGCATCCCGATACCCAATGCTTCAATACGGACGACAGGCGGCTTTTTGAGGTCTTTGACGCTGTTCAGGGAAAACTGCCGCTTCTTGTCCACTGCGGTGACAAGAGATATGATTATTCACACCCCCGCAGACTGAGGAATGTGATCGACAGCTTTCCTCATTTACAGGTTATCGCTGCGCATCTTGGCGGCTGGTCGCTTTTTGACGAGGGTTTTGAGCTGCTCAGGAGTACAGAATGCTTTCTGGATATTTCAAGCACGATGATGTTTCTGCCTCCCGAGCAGGTCAGACGCTATATTCGCGGATACGGCGCAGACAGGATACTTTTCGGTACAGATTTCCCACTCTGGAGCCCGGAGCAGGAGGTCAGATCTTTCAGAAGGCTGAACCTTTCATCAGATGAATATGAAAGTATCGCATATAAAAACGCATTAAAAATTCTTACTGAGTAATAGGCTGAACCTATTACCTATAATATAAATAGGATATTGGACAGATACAAGGACCAATGGTATAATAAACACATCAACGAGAAAGGAGTAAACCACCATGGCAAAGACAACTGTTAAAACAATGTGTATGTGTATGAACAGATGTATGTGTATGACTCAGGAAGCAGTTTTCTGTGTCAGGGCTTGCTGTGCTTTCCGAATGTGACAGAGTGATTCTGTGCGCTTTTTTTGGGAGGTCAGCAATGACTTCCCTTTTTTACTGCCATTTTTCAGGAGGTAACAAAATGAGTAACTTATCAAAAAACAGAGCGGTCAGTGAGCAGATAAAATATGCTGTAATAACAGCAATGTTTGCCGCTCTTATAACCGTAACAACAGCCTACATAAAGATACCTGCTCCGCTTGGTTATGCACACGCAGGCGACAGTATGATCTATCTTGCCGCAAGCGTCCTGCCCGGGCCGCTCGGATTTGCGGCAGCCGCTATCGGCGGAGGACTTGCCGATCTGCTTGCCGGCTATCCCCAGTGGGCTATCCCGACAGCGATCATAAAGACGCTGAATGTTCTTCCGTTCTTTCTTATAAAGTTTGCTTTGAAGAACAGTCCGAAGCTTGATAAAATAATCAGCCTGCCGAATCTGATTATGCTGATACCCACAACGATAGTAACGATCGGCGGTTATTTTGTTGCAAATGCTTTGCTGTATGATACA
>DEHG01000101.1:4761-5555 GCA_002351795.1 Ruminococcaceae bacterium UBA2806
GTGCTTACAGCCTGTACAAAGCAGCCGGACGGAAAAGAAGCTGCACCAACGGCGGCACAGTCCTCGGCATCAAGTTCAGAAGAAAAGGATTGCTGCAAGAAAGAAGAAAGCTGCTGTGAAGAAAGCGAAAAGTCCGACTGCTGCAAGGATAAGGAAAACTCTGATGACGACAGTAAAAATGAAAAAAGCTGTTGTCATAATGAACAGAATGAATCATCAGTTCCCGACTGCTGCAAAAACGGGGAAAGCTCAGATGTTCCCGATTGCTGCGGAGGTTAATATAGAAATTATTTAAACGGAGAAAGGAAAATTATTATGAATAAAAGAATTACTGCGGCAGTATTAGCCGCTGCACTCACATTATCTGTCACAGCATTTACAGGTTGTAATGACAGCAAGGATAACGGCTCCTCGAAAGCCGCAGAAAACAGCGCTTCGGCAAGTAATGCTTCGACCGATAATAGTTCACAGTCAGAAGGAGCATTGGAAAAGACAAGCTTCAATTTAGGACACCTCAATTCAACGGCTCATCTTCTGGGTTTTGTTGCAAAGGAGGAGGGCTACTTCAAAGAGGAAGGTCTTGACGTCACACTCACTCTGTTCTCATCTGCTTCGGAACTGGCAACAGGTCTTGAGACCGATAAGTTAGACGCTGCCTTTATCGGTTCAGTCCCGTCAATAACTTTCCAGAGTCAGGGACACGATCTGACGATATTCGGCGGCGCAATGACAAACGGACATGGTTATGTTATAAAGCCTCAGTTTGTAGAAGGTCTTGACAAATGGGATGTAAG
>DEHG01000101.1:5619-8569 GCA_002351795.1 Ruminococcaceae bacterium UBA2806
AAGATAAAGTAAATATCGTTTATTTCGACAGCCAGAAGGATGCTTATAATGCTCTCCAGAATGACAGTATTGATGCGGTTTCTGCATATTCCCCATACACTTCTCTTGCTGAAAGTCAGGGGTATAAGATAGTATACCGCTGCTCGGAGGAAAAGCTCCTCGAAAATCAGCCCTGCTGCCGTCAGGTCGCTTCAACAGCGGCACTGAGCAAATATCCTAATTCCTACAAGGCATTTGAAAGAGCGCTTATCAAGGCATATAAGTTCACACAGGAAAATCAGGATCAGACCATAAAGGATGTAAAGAAATACATTGATATAGAAGAAGATCTTATAAAGACAGAGCTTTACGGCGGTTACGGTACGTCCGTTCCCGATCCGGACAAGCAAGGTACAGTCGCTCTCAAGAAGTCCATTGTAGAGCTTGGATATACAGAAGATTACGACATTGACAAGCTTTATAATACGGATATTTACAAGGATGCACTTGCAAGCCTTATCAAAGAAAGCCCTGATGATAAAGTATATACAGAACTCAAAAAGCACTTTGACGAGTTTGAATAAATAATAATTCAGCCGGAAAAAGAGATGATGATAAATGAACAAGATAGAGATAAAAAATCTGACAGTTGATTATACAGAAAAGAAAAAGAGTTTTACTGCTTTGAAAAATGTCAGCTTTTCCATTGAGGAGGGCGAGTTTGTAAGTATTATAGGCTCCAGCGGCTGCGGCAAAAGCACACTGCTGAGTATACTTGAGGGTATAAACACCGCTACGGAGGGCGAGATACTGATAAACGGAGAGCCTGTCACAGGTACAGGTCCCGACAGGGGAGTTGTGTTCCAGCACTATTCACTGTTCCCGTGGATGACCGCAAGAAGGAATGTTGCTTTCGGTATAAAGCAGGTCAATAAAACAGCAAGCAGAGCCGAGCGCTATCAGCTTGCGGATGAATTTCTTGATAAGGTCGGACTGGAGCAGTTCAAAAATAAATATCCGTCTCAGCTTTCCGGCGGAATGCAGCAGCGTGTTGCAATAGCAAGAGCGCTTGCAATGGATACGGATATACTGCTTATGGATGAGCCTTTCGGCGCAATAGATGCCAAAAACAGGACAATATTACAGGAGCTGCTGCTTGAATTATGGGAAAATGCCACTCCGAGAAAAACGGTCGTATTCGTCACCCATGATATTGACGAGGCAATTCTTCTGTCCGACAAGATAGTAATGATGACGGCTAATCCCGGACGTGTCTACCGTGAAATAAAAGTGCCGTTTGAACGTCCGAGAAACCGCAGCGAGCTTGTGCAGACAGGCGAATACACTAAATTCAGAAATGAGCTTCTGTCATTGTTCTACAGCGACATTGTAAGCAGGATAGGCGGCGAGGAGGTCGTGCTTTGATGAATATACAAACAAAGGCTATTGCCGCACCGGCAATATACAGTGAAGAAATAAAAGAACCATCAAAAATAAAAACAGAATTTTTCCGCAGATATTTCAGAGTTGTTCATATGCTGTTTGCTGTTCTGCTGCTGATACAGCTTTTGCCCGATCAGCTTGCCACAGAAACTTACGCTTCTTATTCAATATGGTTTGCAGTCGGAGTTGAGGCGCTCACATTGATCGCTTCGGCATTGATCAAAAAGCCTGCAGCACTGAATCTCTTTGTAGATATTGTTGCATTTATTTACGGGCTTCTGATCGCATGGACGCTTGCTACGGCAAAATTCAATATCCTGAAAGCGGCGTTGTTTCCCCCTCCGGGAAAGGTTTTCTGGCAGTTTACAGGCGATTTTGACAAGATACTTACCAATATTCAAAGCTCAGTCGGGATAATACTTCAGGGCTATCTTATGGCTATAGCTGTTGCAATACCTCTTGGCCTGTTTTTAGGCTGGAGCGCAAGGCTTGGCAGCGCAGCTGCATACATATCAAAATTCCTGGGGGCGATACCGCCTATTGTATACATACCCTACGGAATAGCGCTTCTGCCGACCTTCCGGAGTGTATCGGTATTCGTTATTTTTCTTGCGACCTTCTGGCCGGTTCTTGGCGGTACAATGAGCGGCGTTATGAATGTAGATAAGAAAACCATAGATTCCGCAAAGGTGCTTAATGTCGGAAAATTCACCATGCTGTTTTCGGTCATTCTTCCGGCTTCTTTGCAGAATATTTTTATCGGCTGCAATCAGGGACTGACAGTTTCCTTTGTTCTGCTTACTTCCGCCGAAATGATCGGCGCACAAAGCGGTCTTGGATATTACATAAAGAATTATTCCGATTTCGGTGATTATACAAGAACTATAGTCGGTCTTATCGTTGTAGGCATCGTGATAGTTGCGATATCGTTCCTGTTCAACAGGATACAGAAATTCCTGCTTCGCTGGAAGCAGTGACGGAGGGACAGAAATGAAAGAAATAATCTGGCACGGCAGAGGGGGACAGGGAGCCTTCACCGCCGCAAGACTATTGGGAGAAGCATATTCCCTCAGTGAAAATACCTTTGTTCTTGCTTTTCCGTCCTTCGGTCCGGAGCGCAGAGGCGCGCCGATCAGAGCCTTTACAAAGCTTGATAAAAAGCCGATCGGCAACCGCAGCGAAATAACAAAGGCTGATTACAGCATTTTTCTTGACGATACGCTTTTCAGTGAGCAGGCATTTGACGAACTCAAGCCTGACGGAAAGATAATTCTCAATACAAAAAAGAAAAATGATGACGAAAGAGTCATCACGATTGACGGCGACAGTATCGCGGAAAAACATCTTGGTCTGCCGATCACGAATACGATACTTTTAGGCGCGCTGGCGGCTGTTTCAGGCTATGTATCTCTTGATAATATCATTGAAGCGGTCAGACAGACAATGCCGCCCAGACTTCATGAAAAAAATATAGCCGCCGTAAGGGCAGCCTATGAGGAGGCAGTAAAATGAAGCCATATCTCAGAGA
>DEHG01000101.1:8712-10587 GCA_002351795.1 Ruminococcaceae bacterium UBA2806
TGAATTGTTATCTTTACTGTCCGGACGGAGTTATTTCCAGAAAGGACGGCAAAGTTCAGATAGATTATGATTTTTGCAAGGGCTGCGGGATCTGTAAAAGGATTTGCCGCGTCGGTGCAATAAGAATGGAGGCGGAAAAATAATGGCAAGACAGTTTTTATCCGGAAATGAAGCCTTTGCCTATGGTGTGCGTCTTGCAAGACCGCAGGTGATATCCGCCTATCCAATCACTCCGCAGACGATAGTTGTGGAAAAGCTTTCCGAGTTTGTGGAAGACGGCAGTTTAAAGTCTGAATTTATCCATGTAGAAAGCGAACATTCTGCTCTTTCATGCGCAATGGGAGCCTCCTCAGTCGGCGCAAGGGCATTTACGGCTACTTCATCACAGGGGCTTTTATATATGGCGGAATGTCTGCCGTATGCCGCAGGAGGAAGGTTCCCGATCGTTATGATGAATGCAAACCGTTCAACGGCTCTGCCGTGGAATATATACGGCGACCAGAGGGATTCCTTATCCCAGCTTGACAGCGGATGGATACAAGCCTATGCGGAAAATGCTCAGGAGGCGCTTGACCTTGCTCTTATGAGCTTTTACATAGCCGAGCATAAGCAGGTCAGCACACCGTTTATGGCAAATCTTGACGGCTTTGTTCTCACTCACACTTATGAAGTAGTTGACGTTCCGACAGCGGAGCAGGCAGATGAATTTTTGCCCCCGTTTGAAACTGAGAACAAGATGTCGCTTACAAAGCCGAAAAACCTCGGCTTTTCCGCAGGACCCGATACGAATACATTTTTCAAGTACAAGGAGCATACGGGACTGCTGAATGTCAAGAAAGCTGTGACCGAAGCGGAAAGCAGATTTGAAAGCATTTTCGGAAGGCATTATTCAGGTCTTACCGAAAACTATAGAACAGATGATGCGGACTATATACTTATCACCCTCGGCAGTATTTCCGGTCTTGTCCGTGAAATAGTGGACAAGCTCAGAGAGCAGGGGGAAAAAGCTGGTCTGCTGAGAATAAGATATATGCGTCCCTTTCCGAATGAGGAGATAGCAAAGGCTGTAAAAAATGCAAAAGCTGTAGGTGTTCTGGAAAAGGATATTTCCTTCGGAAACGAGGGTACAGTCTATACGAATGTCAATTCTGCTCTTCAAAAAGCAGGTATAAGCATACCGACATCAGATTATATCGGCGGTCTTGGAGGAAGGAATATCTCTCCCGGTGAGATCGAAAACATATTTGAAGAACTGAAACAGGAAAAATCAGCCGTTAAGTTTCTGGGAATTGAGGTGAGATAAATGGCGCTTACTGCAAAAACACTTGATGAAACTGAATATTTCTACGGTCATAAAGCCTGTGCAGGCTGCGGCGGAAGTCTTGCCGTAAGGATCGCATTAAAGGTCTTAGGCGAAAATGCAATAGCTGTTTTGCCGGCAGGCTGTATGTCCGCGGTAGGCTTCAATTTTCCGCAGCTCTGCTTCGGAAATAATGCGATAATCTCCACCTTTGCCGGAACAGCGTCTATGCTGACCGGGGTACAGGCAGGACTGAAAGCACAGGGAATAACGGATTTTCATGCGGTAGGCTTTGCCGGCGACGGCGGTACGGCAGATATAGGCTTGCAGGCTCTTTCCGGAGCGATAGACAGAAATGACGATATACTTTATATCTGCTACGACAATGAAGCCTATATGAATACAGGCATACAGAAAAGCTCGCTGACGCCGTTCGGAGCAAAAACGACTACAACACCGGCAGGAAAAAACATACACGGCAATCTCAGACAGAAAAAGAATATGTTTGAGATAGCAGCCGCTCACGATATTCCTTATGCGGCAACCGCAAGCGTGGGTTATCTTAATGACTTCAT
>DEHG01000004.1:0-178 GCA_002351795.1 Ruminococcaceae bacterium UBA2806
CCTTTGCATAGCACTGTTTGATATGATGGACATGAGAGCACCCGCTTCTCTGGTAATGTCGCTGCTCCCTGAAATAGATCCTGCGGGGATCGATTCTGTCCCGTGGCTGAGGCGTCATTATATTGACAACATGTCCGAGATATATTTCTGCTTCAGGTCGGGTAAAGAGTTGACATTA
>DEHG01000004.1:236-4017 GCA_002351795.1 Ruminococcaceae bacterium UBA2806
GGTCGGGTAAAGAGTTGACATTACTGCCAATTCCTCCCCTAAGAACCGTACGTGAAAGTTTCCCCTCATACGGCTCAAGCCTTTCGTAAGGCATCACGTTTGTGACACCCGGCTCAAAATAAGTAATCGTTGGCATGAATTGATTTGTGGCATAATGGATGTACCATAACTGATTTTGTAACGGTATCACTGTTTTCTTTATGCACACTGAAACCTGTATCGGACGTGATAAGGTCTCCGCATATAGGACAGCGATGCTTTTGTTTTCTCCATATCTTTATCAGCTTTTCTCTGCCTTTTGTTCCGTTGAGGAGTTTTTCGCCGTCTCTTTCCTCAAAGTAGCCGTTCCACCTTTCATCAAACGGGTTGGCTTCTGCAACTATTTTCTTGAATCTGATGATTTTGGTGTTTGTTGCATATTCTAAGGAGTAATAGCGTTTTTCCTCTGAATCGGTTTTTAGCTCAGCAGAGAAAGTCCATACACGATTTCCGATATGGTGCCAGTATTTGTCAGCAATCCACTTTCTGCCTTTGTTTTTGTGCCGGCGTTTAGCCCACTGCCACAGACATTTGTATATTTGGTAATCAACATAACCGAACACTTCCGAAGATACCACATAACGATGATAGTTTACCCACCCACGAATGACGGGGTTGAGTTGTCTTATCAGCGTTTCCTGTTTGGCACTTTTATTCGCCTTTATGATACCTCGTATCTTTTTCAGAAAACTTTTTATGGAAGTCTTTGACGGTTTGATAATAAGCTTGCCTCGATATTTCCGGATATTCTGTCCAAGAAAATCAAATCCACTGTCGATATGTGTAATGACCGTTTTCTCTTCTGAAAGCCGCAAACCACGTTCTCTCATAAATGCTTCAATCACAGGAAGCACCTTTTCCCGGAGTAACTCTTCGGATTTTCCCGTGACGATAAAGTCATCTGCATATCTGACGAAGTTGACCATATCAGCTACCGTTTTGCCATTTTCTTTACGGTGCTGTGGGAATTTATCCCTCAATACTGCTTCCAGACCGTCTAATGTCATGTTCATAAGCATTGGAGAAATAGACCCTCCCTGGGGCGTTCCATCGGTTGTCGGAAACAGTTTGCCCGTTTCGATAAATCCGCATTTCAGCCATTTGCGAAGTATCTCTGTATCCATAGGGATATTTTCCATTAACCATTCATGGCTGATATTATCGAAACATCCTTTTATGTCGCCCTCTAAAATCCACTCCGGTGATTTTCCTTTTGCAAGGTCAGTAAAGCACTGCTCAATAGCGTCGTGTGTGCTTCTTCCGGTTCTGAATCCATATGAGTTCGGGTCGGCATGAGTCTCCGCAATGGGTTCGAGAGCAAATTTGTATAGCGTTTGCATAGCTCTGTCCGTCATGGTCGGTATGCCGAGCGGTCGCATTTTACCGTTTTTCTTGGGAATATAAATCCTGCGAAGCGGCTGAGGATGATAGCCCCTGCGATTCAGCTTGCTGATTGCCTTGAATTTTGCCTGCGGCGTTTGCCATAGTTCATGGTCAACGCCGGATGTGTTTTTGCCTTGATTACTTGTGACCCTTTTTACTGCCAGTGCTTTGGCATAAAATGAATGGGTCAACAGCCACTGCAAGGATTTTACCTTGCTGAAGTGACCTTCTTTTTGAGCCTTTACGATACGCATTTGCAGCTTTTTAACATAGGCACTTGCTTGTTTCCAATCTATGGTTTCCCAGCTTTGTGCCTTATCAGTAGATGCACACGGTTTCCCGTTCATTTGCAATTTCTCCTTTCAAAAGTTCTGTAAATTATCTCGTAAAGAAAGACCGGATGGAAGTCTGCCCGCTTTCGCAGTGAGATGATATTTCAATCTCTATCCGTCCCCATTACAGGGTCGGCATTCGCTTTTTCCATCATTCCTTACCCATATTTCTATCAGCTTTCCTTGCGGTCAGCCTTCCGGATAACCGGAGAGAGTATGGGTTTACCACGTTCCGCATAATTAACAGTGTAGGTTAGGTTCCGCCTCTCTGCCGACAGTCTTATGTCCATGTATTCCCACTATTCAAGGGAATAACCGACTGCGTTACCATTTTGGTTCAGGCTTATCAGCAATTTTAGCCTGTTCACATTTTAACGACATTTATCAGCGATTCATTTTACATTAACCATACTACACAAGCCTTGCTCCCCAGCCGCATATTGCTTGCAGCTTATCGTTTTCACCTCACGGCTTCAACTTAAACCCTTTAGGGCGGGGCTACTTTGCACGTCAGCTTCCTCACATCCGTTACCAGATGCTTTGGTGGCGTTGGGCTACTGCTAATGGAATAGCAGGTTTAGTCATTGCTAAACAGTAAATTATGCGACTTCGTGTCGCACGAACATATATGAGTCGAAATTCTATGTCAAAAACTACCTTGCCAGACACATCAATGTCGGCAGCCGGAATATCGTTATGGATACGATAGACAGGATCATAGGATATTTCAGGGATAACAAGGATGCTCAGTATTCGGATTTCATAAAAAAATCGGTAATAGATTTTATGAGATATTACGGTCCGAACAAGATAAAACAGACGGCCAGGATAGACAGATTCAAATTCATTCCTGAAACCTTTGAACAGCTCAAAGAACTGGTCGCTCCGGTCGAAAAACTTTTTGACAGCGGCTATGAAGACAATGACGGTGCATTCATGATATTCTACGTCAACTGCTACCGTGAATTTTTCCATACCAGATACCACAAGCTGTTCGTGAATACCGACGGATTCAGGAAAAAATGCTCAAAGGATGAAAAGCAGGAATTGGAAAAATATATAACGGAGCTGCAAAGGGTAATAGGAGCCTGTGCAGCGTCCTATAACAAACTGGAAAATGAAAAGGACAAGCCTTATATCCGTTCAGATAAATCCGAGATTTCCTATCTGCAGAAGCAGCAAAGCTCCCTTGTTACAGAACAGGTGCTGTGCGACAAGACGCTGAAGGAGATACAGTGCCTTTACCGGATCGTCTGCAAAAAATACGGATGCAGGGAAAGCACCGAATATACCCGCCGCATTACTACGATGAATTTCAACAAGATATATGAGCTGATGACAAGGATAATAATACAGGATCCGGAAAATGACCATTACTACAATGCCCTTATGCAGGCGTTCATGACATACAAGGACGTTGAGGAACAGGCAGGAAGAAAAATAGATGTGGGGCATATTGTCAATATACAAATAATCATCGAAGAGGGAAAACAAAATATCCCGCAGGAAAAACAGGCGGGTGAGTTCCTTAATCATGTGATGAGGTTCAACGAGATCGAGCATCCGCAGCTTACGATAGAAAGCATAAACAAAAACGAATTGGGCGAATATGCCGACTACTTCAACAATCCGAATACAAAAGCGGATGTGATATTGTTTGTCTGCCAGAACGAACTGAAAACAACGGAATCGGACCGTGCAAGAGCTGTAAGAGATGTATATGAATTTCTCAGCAAAAAGGAATTTTCCGACTACATCAAGAACAAGCCGCTTGTGATCGAATACAGGCTTAAAATAACATGGGAAATGTTTACGGGAAGACAGCTTCTCATGCGAAGCGAATGTCAGTGCATCGGCCTGAAACAGGAGCAGTGGGAGGAGCTGTTCAACATCAGCGGACAGTATCTTGAAGCTACCAAAAATACCGATATAGTGAGAAAGCCTGCACTATTGCTCGTACACGCTCTTTCGCTGCTGCATACCGAAAAAGAAAACAGTTATCTAAAGGCTCAGAACTTCATACAGAA
>DEHG01000004.1:4041-4770 GCA_002351795.1 Ruminococcaceae bacterium UBA2806
AACATAACGGATTCTATATTCTTCGGCGGAAATATAAGAATGATGACCCCGTTTATGGTATGCGATGAAAAGGGAGAACCCTATAAATACAGCGGAAAACAATCGGAGTATGATGTGAGCAACAGAAATACATTCTGGATAAAGATAGACGGTATCGGTCTTAAATGCAGATGCAGGAGCAGAAATATAGGCAGAAGGGAACTNNCCGTCCGTCAGAGCAGCTGCAGCTCCTTGAGATCGGAATGGGCTATACGGGATTTTCTGTTTATGTTGAAAGCGAAAGAAAAAAGGCGGGTGAGAGAAGGTCATGAAACAGGAGGATATAAGAAACAGTCTGCTTTTTTCAAAGAAAAAGGCAGGGGAACTTAACGAAAAGTTCCGGCAGGCTACAGAAAAATATCTTTTTATTTTCTGCAACTATAATCCCAAGCTCCCGTCAAAAAGCTTTGGGGATACCTTTAACAAAGCCGTGGGCAACCGCTATAAGCTGCTGTTTGACTGCGGAAAGATCATATCAGACGGCCGTATATTCGATCAAAACACCCTGAGCCAGGATGACGGCAGATTCTGGGAAAATTATAAACAGGAAACTCAAATATTCCGTTCGGATAATTCACACAACAACAGTCCTGAAAACGGCTATATACAGAAACAAAGGATAGATGAGGTTTACAAATGGTTCAAAGAGAAGAGCGGAAAACCGCGTGAGGAGCTTGAGGACAGTGAATT
>DEHG01000004.1:4803-5622 GCA_002351795.1 Ruminococcaceae bacterium UBA2806
ATACAGCATGATTGGCAATATAGCGGGTTCTGCCGATAAGCAAAAGATCATTGATCTATGCAAGGATCAGATACTTCGGTTCTATTCCTCAAATATCTATAGGGAAATAACAAAAGGACAGATGATGCTTCTTCTTAAGGAGGATGAAGATGAAACACAAAAAAATGATGAAAGGTATACGGAAAGAAAGGCAAACGAAGTTTTTCAGCATCATTTGAAGCACAGAAAAAATCATGCATATTGTCAGGGCAATAATCCTAAAAAATCGTTTGATTATTATATGGAAAATTATTTTCAGAAGGATCTGAAGAATTTTATGAGCTCATACTTAAATGATACTTCAATAGGAGAACATTCCCTGCTGCCGGACGGTTTGATTCAGGAATTTGTCTACAGAATGAAATATCCGGTTTTAAAAGACACATAAACCGTCATAAAGCTTGATAAAAATTCTTTGACTAAAATCAATGGCAAGAAATGCTTTGTTACTGCAGCGGATATACAAAATGTCATGGTGCCGGTTATTGTGAATGTCAGCCGTTGTTCTGACAGCCAGATCAATTCTCTGATAAATATGACTGACGGAGTTGAATGCACCGCAAAAAACAAGATCAGCATAACAAATGTGGATGAACTCAGCAATCTGGGCAATAAATTCAGCAGAGACGGACTACAGCTGCACGGAATATTCCATCCCAATATAACATAACTGCCACATTGTCTTGTGCGGTTTACATATCCGAAAAAGTCGGAAAGCTTATATCACGAATGGCAGAAAAATAAAATAACCGCACGTCAGGCTATGCGCCTGCTCTGCAA
>DEHG01000124.1 GCA_002351795.1 Ruminococcaceae bacterium UBA2806
CTCCGTTTTTATTTTAGTGGGGGGCGGAGCTTACAAAAGCCCCGCTTGCTTGAAAATAGACTTTACAGTCGTTGGATCAAGATCCCCCGGGTGTTTTGGTATTGTGACCTTTCCGGGCTTTTCAGGATGTATGTACTGGTTATGTGAGCCTTTTGTGGTCTTGTATACCCATCCGTCAGCAAGGATGATTTTTTCGACTTCTCTGAATCGCATATAGTTCTCCTCGCCAATAATTATTATATACGCATAATGCGTATCTGTCAAGGCTCTGCAAAAAGATCGTGCTGTGCGGCAATGACAATAGTTTTTATAAATTTATAAAAAATGTATCAAAAGTGCTCTGTTTATGATATAATTAAAACATCGATTAATTATTGAATAACGGAGGGAAAAAAGTGTCGGAAACAATTAAAAAACGAAGCTGCTATTGGGATGGCTGTATTGCTTTATAGTTCGCTGTATCTTTTCAACTTTTCAGACAATGACCTACAGATGAAAGGATACGAAAATCCCGGGGATGCGCTGAAAAGGATCGTTCTGTTTGCAATTGCCTTTGTTGCGATATATGCTTTAAGGATGATAATTCCGGACAGGAATATCCCTCTTATCACAAAGTTCGGTAAAAACTCACTGTGGATTTATATTCTTCACAGACCATTTACATTGATAATTGATGATTTTATAATGGATCTTCCCACAGCACTGCTTATTGCATCCGCTTTATTGATTTCCCTGCTTCTGTGCGTGTTACTCGGAAACGATCTGACAGCAGGGTTCTTTGACAGATTCGCAGATTCCGGTACAGATCTGATTCTTTGCAGGGATGATAAAAAGAGTAAAATCAATTTTTCGAGAATAGCTGTTTTGATCGTATGCTCCGGCTTTATCTTTTCTGCTGTATTACAGTCAACAGCCGGCATTTACCTTAATGATATTTTAAATCCTCAGGATAAAACCACTGTAAACAATAACTCTGAACCGGAAGTAACAAGTACCATAATTTGTCATCAAATATTAAGAAATACTTAATTTTACGGAGACAGACTTGAAAATACGATCATATAGTGATATAATTATAAAAGCTTGCTAAAAATCCGGCTCACATTAACAGGAAGTTTTTTATTGATGCAGATGAAATAATCGTCTGTCAAATGACATATGATCCGGTTTGATCAAATATAATTATATTGTTTTTTATTAATATGCGAGGTATGATTTTATGTGCGGAATTGTTGGATTTATCGGAACAAAACAGGCAGCTCCCGTTCTTCTGGACGGTCTGTCAAAGCTTGAATACAGAGGGTATGATTCGGCTGGTCTTGCAATACGCAACGGTGAGGAACCTGCCGAGGTCGTAAAGACAAAAGGCCGTCTCAGAATATTGGCTGAGAAAACCGATAACGGCAATGCACTTGTCGGTACCTGCGGTATAGGTCACACCCGCTGGGCAACTCACGGAGAACCAAGTAAGACAAATGCTCATCCCCATGTCAGCGGTAACTGTACGGGAACAGGCTCCGGTGAGGTCGAATCCGAAGTAGTTGGAGTTCATAACGGAATTATTGAAAATTTTAAGGAGCTGAAAGAAAAGCTTCTCAAGCACGGCTATTCTTTTTATTCTCAGACGGATACTGAGGTAGTTGTAAAGCTTGTTGATTACTATTACAATAAATATAATCATGACCCACAGGAGGCAATTGCAAAGACAATGGTCAGGGTCAGAGGCTCGTATGCGCTTTGCCTGATGTTCAGGAGTCATCCGGGTGAAATATGGGTCGCAAGAAAAGACAGCCCTATGATAATTGGCGTCGCTGACGGTGAAACATATGTTGCTTCTGATGTTCCCGCTATTCTTAAATATACAAGAAATGTTTATTATATCGGCAATCTTGAAATGGCAAAGCTTACTGCCGGAAATGCCCTGTTTTATAACCTTGACGGTGATGTTATAGAAAAAGGGCTTACAGAGATCAAATGGGATGCCGAATCTGCCGAAAAGGGCGGCTATGAGCATTTTATGATGAAAGAAATTCATGAACAGCCGAGAGCAATTACAGATACGCTTAATTCAGTTATAAAAGAGGACAAGATAGACCTTGATTCGATCGGTCTTGATGATGAAGAAATAAAGAATATTTCTCAGATATATATAGTAGCCTGCGGCTCAGCCTATCATACAGGAGTTGTTACTCAGTATGTTATGGAGGATCTGGCAAAGATCCCGGTAAGAGTAGAGCTTGCGTCCGAGTTCAGATACAGAAAGCCGCTTCTTGACAAGAATGGTCTGGTCATTGTTGTAAGTCAGTCAGGCGAAACAGCCGATACGCTTGCGGCACTCAGACTTGCAAAAGAAAAA
Organism: Ruminococcaceae bacterium UBA2806; assembly: GCA_002351795.1. Lineage (GTDB taxonomy): Bacteria > Bacillota > Clostridia > Oscillospirales > Acutalibacteraceae > UBA1213. The sequence continues at coordinate 2,357 of DEHG01000124.1, forward strand.
GGCATAAAAACGCTTGCAGTAGTAAATGTTGTCGGTTCTTCTATAGCAAGAGAAGCTGATAATGTTTTTTATACGCTTGCAGGACCTGAAATTGCTGTTGCAACAACAAAAGCATATTCCGCACAGCTGATTGCAGGTTATCTGCTTGCAATGCAGTTTGCGTTTGTCAGAAATGAGATCACCGAAGAATATTATAAAGAGCTTATCGCAGAGCTGAGGACGATACCTAAGAAAATTGAAAAGATACTTGAAGATAAGGACAGGATCCAGTGGTTTGTAGCAAAGCAGGCAAACGCTCAGGATGTGTTCTTTATCGGACGTGGAATAGACTATGCTGTAAGCCTTGAGGGCAGTCTTAAAATGAAAGAAATATCGTATGTACATTCTGAGGCATATGCGGCAGGAGAGCTTAAACATGGCACGATAAGCCTTATTGAGGACGGTATTCTCGTTATCGGAGTTCTGACTCAGAATGATCTTTATGAAAAGACTGTCAGCAATATGGTCGAGTGTAAGAGCCGCGGGGCTTATCTTATGGGTCTGACGTCTTACGGGCATTATGAGATAGAGGATACAGCTGATTTCACTGTTTATATTCCTAAGACTGATGAGCATTTTGCGGCAAGTCTTGCTGTTGTTCCGCTTCAGCTTATGGGCTATTATCTGTCAGTTTCAAGGGGACTTGATGTTGATAAGCCGAGAAATCTCGCAAAAAGCGTAACGGTTGAATAAAAAAACCGGGAGGTCAGGCAAATGAAAGGCATAATTTTAGCAGGCGGCAGTGGAACAAGACTTTATCCGCTTACAAAGGTAACATCAAAACAGCTTCTCCCGAT
>DEHG01000005.1:0-2060 GCA_002351795.1 Ruminococcaceae bacterium UBA2806
GTGATCGTTGACTATCTCCAGATACTTTCTCCGAAGAATGAGAAGTATACAGACAAGCAGAATACAGACAATGCAATACTCACATTCAAGCGTCTGTCAAGGGACTATAAGATCCCGGTCATCGTGATAAGCTCCTTTAACCGTGAGAATTACGGCGTAAAGGTCTCAATGCAGGCGTTCAAGGAGAGCGGGGCTATAGAGTATTCAACGGATGTGCTTATCGGCTTGCAGTTCAAAGGGGTAGGCAGCAAGAATTTTGACATAGACCAAGCAAAGAGCAGAAATCCCCGTGAGGTGGAAGCCGTGATACTCAAGAACCGCAACGGCAGAACAGGCGGCAGGATAGGATTTGATTTTTATGCCATGTTCAATTACTTTGCCGAGTCAAAGTCTGCTCCGGATCCGGTCGATGATGCGGCTCTGAGCAGTAAAAAAAGCAGGCGGCTCTGATATATCAGGGTAAAATATTGTACATAGCTCTAAAACGCATTTTAAGGCATCTCAGAGCGTTTTTTGTGTTCAGGTATGAAAGTATATTACTTCGCCGTAAAAACGCCGTACAGGCTATTATATCCGCGTTCTGGACGCATTCCTGTAAGCACATGGAATATCCGCTCGGAATTCTTAATAATCTTAAATTTCCTGTCTGCTATATCACTTTATGCAGTAAGCTGTTCGATCAATGCACATGAAAATATTTCTCAAAAATCTGTCTTGAATATAATCATGTAATTATTTATCCTAACTCGGCAAGAAGACTCCGACCTCTGTAGGTCGGAGATGAATTGCCGTCAGCCCTTACGGGCTGAAAATGTTTGACATCATTACAGCGCAATGATACGATATAATTGTAAATATCCAATGTTACAAGAGGTGACGAGCATTGAATAAAGCGTTCAAATTCAGAATATACCCGACTTCGGAGCAGAAAACAATGCTCTCAAAGACGTTCGGCTGTACAAGAATGGTGTATAATCACTATCTTGACAAGCAAATCAGGTTGTATGAAGAAGAGAAAATCACATTCGGATATACAAAATGTGCAAATGATTTGACTGTTTTGAAAAAAGAGAAAGAGTTTTTGAAAGAGGTTGACAGCATATCATTACAGCAAGTATTACGACATCTCGACACAGCCTTTCAGAACTTTTTCAAGCAGCCTAAAACAGGTTTCCCGAAATTCAAGTCAAAGAAAAAACATATCAATAGCTATACAACCGTTTGTGTGAATAATAATATCAAGCTTGAAAACGGAAAAATTGCATTACCCAAAATCGGAAAAGTAAAGGTAAGACAACACAGAAGCATTCCCGAAAACTATATCTTAAAGTCAGTTACCGTAAGCCAGACACCGAGTGGAAAATACTATGCGAGTATTCTGTTTGAGTATGAGAATCAAGTGCAGAAGTCAGAACCGCAGATTTTTTTAGGCCTGGATTTTTCTATGCACGAGTTGTATGTGGCAAGTGACGGAACATCGGCACAGTATCCGAGATTCTATCGTCAAGCACTCAAAAGACTTGAAAGAGAACAGCGTAAGCTGTCAAAAATGCAAAAAGGCTCAAATAATCGCAATAAACAGCGAATAAAGGTCGCAAGACTTCACGAAAAGGTTGCCGATCAGAGAAAAGATTTTCTGCACAAGCAGTCACGGCAGATAACCAATGCTTATGATTGTGTGTGCATTGAAAATCTGAATATGCAGGCAATGTCGCAGTCGCTGAATTTCGGAAAATCTGTTGCCGATAACGGATGGGGAATGTTCACGACATTTTTGCAATACAAGCTTGAAGGAGCAGGGAAACAGCTTGTAAAGGTAGATAAGTTCTTTGCAAGCTCACAGGTATGCAGTATTTGCGGATACCAAAATCCCGAAACAAAAGACTTGTCTGTAAGAGAGTGGGATTGCCCTTGCTGTCGGACACATCACGACAGAGATATAAATGCCGCTGTAAACATACGAAACGAAGGTATGAGAATAGCGTTGGCATAAAACATTAAACAAAACCGTGGGACACACGGGGTTAGCTCGTGGATACTGTACGGGTTGCCGTACTTGA
>DEHG01000005.1:2235-4339 GCA_002351795.1 Ruminococcaceae bacterium UBA2806
GGCAAGGTTTTGCCGGAAAATATCTCATTATCGGCAGACAGCCTGAAATGCGGTGTTCATGACTTCTTCCTTCTTAGAAGAGAGCGCGGACGGAGATAAATTATCTTGTGGAAAAGTGCAAAAAAAGTGTTGCCTTTGTTATATTTTTCTATTATAATATACCCAAATATTGTTAAAGGAGTGATTCGTTTATGAAACTTAAGTCAAGGCAGCTGGGAAAGAAGCTTATGAGCATCATAACAACTCTTTCTGAGTGTGCCGCCATGTTCATTATGCCGGGCAGTCTGTCAAGGAATGTCCAGGCAGGAACTCTTGTGAATATCGTCACCGGAAAATGGGCGGCGATAGGTCTTGAATACTTTGAGCGCGGAGCAATGAGAGCGCTCGGAGCGGCGGCGACCCATGCCGAAAACGAAACTGTTTCAACCATACTCACCAAAACCAAAAGACTGATCGGAAATCCGCAGTCAAATCTTTTAGGAGATATCAAACAGCTTTGTGTGCAGATGAATGCAAAGCTTGATGCTCTGAACACGACTATCAACGAAAACAATAAGTACGTAAGCAAAAAGCTTGAAGAGCTTGCAAAGCAGATATCCAAGAACGAATACAATAACTGTATGGACGCTATAATGGATATTGAAGGCGACTCGCAGTTCGTTACAGGCAAATTCTCAGCCCTGCTTGGTGCTGTGGATGCTCTCGATGCCAACAATCCTAAGTCTGTAAAAGATCTTCAGCTTGCTTATGCCGATCTGTATGACATCTATGAATCCAACCATAACCCGGATTTTATCGGAAAGAAATTCAATTTCACAAATGATGCCGAAAAGCTTGCCTCACTGCTCAGCACATACAGCTATTCCAATCCTATAGATTACAGCATCGACCCTGCCGATAAAGGCAAATATGACAGCGATGAGGAAAGCTATCAATACTGGGGCGGTGTCAAAGGCGGTCAGACGGTCATTGAAAATTATTATGATATACTAAAGCTTGCGTGTGCTTTTGACCACGAGATGACCTCATGTATGACGGCACAATATAATTATCTCTCCGGAGTTGCCGGAAGATTTATAGAAGCTTATACTCTCTACGTCTCCTATTATGCACAGCTGGTTTATTCGCAGACCTCAGATGATCCCGAGGTAGAGCGCAACAAGCAGAAGGATCTCGATCTTGTCTGGAAGGAATATGACAGATGCGTTTATATGATAATGCGCGCACTGGCTCAGATGGTAGACCTTCACAATGACAGGCTCCAGGGCTCTATGCGTGAATATGACCTGAACAACCTTGTTTATTTCAACGGTGTAAAGGATAAGATCAACGCCATTTCCGTTATGAACTCGGTAGACGACAGAAACTGCAAATTTTACTACAATTACAACAGCAGCAGGAATAAGACCGGCACTCCCATGCAGGTCTATATGGTACGCCCGTATAATTCCCAAACCACATATATCCTCAGAAAGTCAAACAGCTCTCAGCAGACCATAAAAATGGACGATCTTGACTATTTAGCGGCAAAGGAAGATATGTGGTGGGGCAGCTGTCAGATGAACGGCTATACCTGCGATTATTACAATCTTACGATGGTAAGCGCATCTTCACCCACAGGCATCAGCATAGCAAATGAAGGCAGCAAGGTACGTCCGCTTTACTGCACGTCCGCTTTTGAATCCGCCAACAGAGATCTCAGGACCTATCTTACGACACACGGCGCGACCGATATCCCCAATATGGGTGCGGCCAATCCCTGGATACTGACTAATATCTGTACATGGGATCCCAGCGTTTCAATGTTCGGCAACCATGACGTTGATATGAAGTTCCTGACACTTCCCCAGTATCTGACGCAGGATACTGTCCTCGGTTACTCTGAATTTGACATGGAGGACGATGACAAAAAGATCAACGGCAAGGACGTTACGGTCATGTATCTTGGCGAGCCGGTAGTATCCTTCTATGTTATGAAATACATTAAAAATATAAAAATATATTCAAATTTTTATAAAAAATGTTTTTCTTTGTTGTTCAATGCAGTTTAAGCCACATTTACTGCAAATGGGTGTAACACACACCCTCTATCCCATTTGATTGG
>DEHG01000151.1:0-7519 GCA_002351795.1 Ruminococcaceae bacterium UBA2806
ATATGCTTTTTCTACTGAAAACTGGAAGCGTCCGTTTGAAGAGGTAAAAGCCCTTATGGGTATTTTCAGACAGTATCTTATAGATTCGCTGACTGATTTCAAGGAAGATGATATCAAAATAGTTTATATAGGCGACAGGAACGGTTTTGATCCGGAGCTTAAAAAGCTTATTGATGAATCCGAAGAAAACGCAAAGGACAGAACAGGAATGCAGCTCAATATAGCCATGAATTACGGCGCAAGAGACGAGCTTGTACGCAGTGTAAAATCTCTTGCCAAAGATATCAGAGAAAACAAGCTTGATCCGGATTCAATAACCTATGACGATATAGCTGCAAGATTTTATACCGGAGGGATGCCGGATCCCGATCTTATAATCCGTACAGGCGGCGAATTCCGTCTGAGCAACTTTTTGCTTTGCCAGTCGGCGTATTCGGAGTTTTATTCTACAGAGATATTATGGCCGGATTTCCATGAGGAGCAATTCGATGAAGCCATCAGAGTATTTAACCAAAGAAACAGACGTTTCGGAGGTGTGTAAATGAAGGAAAGAGTCATTTCGGCTTTTGTGGTAATGGGAGTAATAGGCTCTATTGTAATATTAAGCTTGTTTTTTCCGATCTGCATAGATATTTTTGTAGCGCTTGTATGCTCTGCTGCTGTATTTGAATTCTGCAAGGCAGTAAAAACGCTTAAAATCATACCGATAAGCTTTCCGAGCATAGCTTTTGCAGTTATTTATCCTATGCTGGTAAGCTTTGGAGTATCATATATAATGTGTTATGTATATATGATAATCATGCTTTCGGTCATAGTGTTCTGTCATACGAAAATATCTTTCAAGGATTTTGCATATACTTTCAGTATGACTGTGATAATAACGATATCTCTGACATCAATTGTCCTGCTGAAACAGGTGGATCTTACTCATTCTACAATGTTCCTGGTCATGTCGATGGCAACACCATGGCTTGGAGATGCCGGCGCATACTTCGTTGGTGTTCTGGCGGGAAAACATAAGCTTTGCCCGAATATCAGCCCCAAAAAAACTATAGAAGGCGCTGTAGGCGGTGTGATAATATGTATCATTACTTCATGTACGGCACTGCTTATTTTTGAATTAGTTATTTATCGTGATATGAAGATTAATTATATAAATGCTGCGCTTATTTCGTTTATCGGCGCTTTGCTGTCAATAATCGGAGATCTGAGCTTTTCGGTCATAAAACGTTCCTATGCAGTAAAGGATTACGGAGATCTTATCCCCGGACACGGAGGGATACTTGACCGTTTTGACAGTGTGATCTTTTTTGCACCGTTTCTGTATATAATATCCGGATACCTTCCGATCATTGTAAAATAAAGGAGTGAGAAAAATGGCTTCTGTAATTTCAGTATTAGGCTCTACCGGTTCTATCGGTACACAGACGCTTGATGTTGCAAGAATGCACGATCTTAAAATCTCGGCGCTTACTGCTAATTCCAATATCACTCTGCTTGAAAAGCAGGCGAGAGAGTTCCATCCTAAAATGGTAGCTGTTCTTGATATGGGCGCTGCCGCACAGTTAAAAATTGCGCTGAGTGATACAGATATTGATGTATTTTGCGGAGAAGAGGGCATAATAAAGGCAGCAACGGAAGAAAGCTGCGATACGGTCGTAAACTCAATAGTGGGAGTTGCAGGACTTGTGCCGACTCTTGAGGCAATAAAGGCCGGCAAAAATCTTGCTCTTGCCAATAAGGAAACACTTGTTGCGGGCGGCAGGCTCGTTATGAAGGCTGTTGACAGCTACGGTGTAAAGCTGTATCCAGTTGACAGCGAACATTCTGCGATTTTCCAGTGTTTGCAGGGCTGTCCCAAGGGGTCGCTTAAAAAGATCATTCTGACAGCTTCGGGCGGTTCGTTTTTCGGAAAGAAAAAGGATGAGCTTGAAAATGTAAATGTCAGACAGGCGCTCAGTCATCCTAACTGGGAAATGGGTGCAAAGATCACAATTGATTCCGCAACCATGATGAATAAGGGTCTTGAAGTCATTGAGGCTTCATGGCTTTTCGGATGCGGTGATAAAGATATCGATGTGCTTATCCACCGTGAAAGCATAATACATTCCATGATACAGCTGAAGGATAATTCAGTCATTGCCCAGCTCGGAGTACCGGATATGAGAATACCTATCCAGTATGCACTGACATATCCAAAAAGGCTCCCTTCACCTGTAAAGGAGCTTGACCTCAGCGAGATAGGTTCGATGAGCTTTTATAAGCCTGATTATGAAACATTTGTATGCCTTGCGGTTTGCCGTGACGCATTAAGACGCGGCGGACTGTATCCTACTGTTGCGAATGCGGCCAATGAAGCTGCTGTCGGGATGTTCCTCAGAGAACAGATACGTTTTCTTGATATCGGGGATATCGTAAGCGAAGCAGTAGGAAGCTTTAACGAGAATAAGGAAGATTTTACACTTGAAGATATCCTTTCTGCCGACAGACAGACAAGGGCAAAGGTAAGGGAAAAATTCGGGCACAGCACCTATTGATACATAGATAATGAAAAAACAAAAATTGGGAGATGATCACAATAATAGATGGAATATTATTGGTTATAATCGGCGTTCTGTTATTCGAGCTTATCATTCTGCTTCATGAGGGCGGACATTTCGTTTCTGCTAAGCTTTCAGGAGTAAAGGTAAACGAGTTTGCTCTTGGTATGGGTCCTAAGCTGTTTTCATTTCAGAAGGGTGAAACAACATATTCGTTAAGACTTTTTCCGATAGGCGGATTCTGCGCTATGGAGGGCGAGGACGGAGACAGTGACGATGAAAGAGCTTTTGTAAATAAGGCGGTATGGAAAAGAATGATAATTGTGCTTGCAGGCGCATTTATGAATATTGTTTTAGGTCTTATTCTGGTAATGGTAACTCTCATACCTGAGCCTGCTTTTCCGTCACTTGAAATAACTAAATTCGTTGAAGGTTCATCAACCTCCGAAAAGCTGAAATTAGACGACCGTATTCTTTCCATAAACGGATACAGTACCGAAACATGGATGGATATGAGCTTTGCTCTGGGTACTGCAAAGGATAATGATTTTACATTTGAAGTTGAAAGAAACGGGGAAAAATATTCACTTGAACACGTTGTTTTCCCTATGAGCAAGGACAGCAGCGGAAATGACCGCATAGCCCTTGATTTCAAGGTAGCACCGATCGAAAACAACTTTGGCAATCTTATCGTTCAGACATGGAAGCAGACTATTTCTACTCTGAGAATGGTATGGGGAAGTCTTATCGGACTTCTTACAGGACAATTCGGGATAAATGATATCTCAGGACCTGTAGGAATGGCAAGCGCAACGACAACTGTTGCATCTGAGGCTTTGAAAAAAAGCTTTGGAGACAGTGTGCTTTCAATCGTAAATATAATGGCAATCATTACCTTGAATTTAGGGATCGTAAATCTGCTCCCGCTGCCGGCACTTGATGGAGGACGCTTTGTTTTCCTGCTTATTGAAGCCATAATGAGGAAGCCGGTCAAGCGTGAGGTTGAGGGCTGGATCCATGCAGGAGGAATGATACTGCTGCTTGTATTCATGTTTGTGATCACGATAAAGGATGTTTTTCAGCTTATTTTTCATTAGAATACCATGCTTTTTAGAAATCCGGGTGCATAGCAAAGACTCGCAATAACCCTTTTCTATTCTTTTTGTAAACTGCTTAAATTGATTATTTTCAGTATAGGGTGAAATATCATGGAAAGAAAAAAAACTAAGAAGGTTAAACTTGGAAATATTTTCATAGGCGGAGACAGTGATATTACCGTTCAGTCTATGCTAAATATCCCTTCAACCGATATTGAGGGAAGTGTAAGGCAGTCGGTTGAGCTTGAAAAAGCCGGCTGTGATATCATTCGTCTTGCTGTGCCGAATATGGATGCTGTAAAGCTTATCCCGGCGATCAAGGAAAAGGTAAATGTGCCGCTTGTTGCCGATATTCATTTTGATTATCGTCTTGCACTTGAAGCTGCTGCTGCGGGAATTGACAAGATAAGGATTAATCCCGGCAATATCGGCTCAGAGGACAGGGTAAAGCTTGTTGCCGATGAATGCCGCAAAAGGAATATTCCTATACGCATCGGAGTTAATTCCGGTTCGCTTGAAAAGCATATTCTCGAAAAGTACGGCAGACCAACTCCGCAGGCATTATGCGACAGCGCATTATATCATGCGTCATTGCTTGAAAAATTTGATTTTGACAATATTGTTCTTTCCATGAAATCCTCGGATGTTGATTTTATGGTACAGGCTTATGAGCTTGCGTCCGAACAGACAGATTATCCCCTCCATCTTGGCGTTACCGAAGCCGGTACAGAAAGAATGGGCATTATTAAGTCGTCAATAGGTATCGGTTCTTTGCTGCTCAAAGGTATAGGCGATACTATAAGAGTTTCCCTTACGGACAGTCCCGTTAAAGAGGTATATGCAGCTAAGGATATACTCAGGGCTTTGGGGCTTAATAAAAAGGGTATCAGGTTTATCTCATGCCCGACCTGCGGCAGGACAAGGATAAATCTCATTGAGCTTGCAAAACAGGCAGAGGATGCACTCAGAGATTGTGAAAAAAATATCACAGTTGCAATCATGGGGTGTATAGTAAACGGTCCCGGTGAAGCAAGAGAGGCTGACATAGGTATAGCCGGCGGTGACGGAAATGGTCTTATCTTTAAAAAGGGAGAGATCGTCAAAAAAGTTCCTGAGGAAAAGCTGCTTGAAGAGCTTATCAGTGAAATAGAAAAAATGTAAAGATGGGAGGTTGATGTATCCGGAATAATATTCGGGATATATCAACTTTCTGCCCGTTTTTATAGAAAAAGCCTAGAAAGGAAAAAAATTGAAAAGCTTTAGTGATATTTTCAAAAACTATATAGAAATAAAACGGCTGCCAGCTTCGATAAATGAAAGTATTATAAATTCCACATTTATTGATACGAAAAACCGTTCAATGCGTATTGAGGCTGATTGTCAGGAAACCGTTAAAAGAGATGATATTTTTCTTGCTGAGGATATGATAAAAAAATCTGTATTGGCTTTGTCCGACTGCCGGTATGAACCTCATTATGACAGCAGCCTGTTTGATCTGTCATATTATCAGGAGCTGATAAAAGAGCTTAAAAGAAGAAATGCGTCTCTTAACGGTACTCTTAACGATTCCGAGGTACAGATCAGGGATAATGAGCTGATAATTGAATTGAAACATGGCGGAAAGGATTTTCTTTTACAGCAGAAATTTGATAAAAATCTGTCCGATCTTATCAGTAAAGAATTCGGCATTAAGCTTAATGTCAGACTGACAGGCATAACAATGGTGGACAGTGAAAGCGATGCATATATAGAAAGGCAGAAGCAGGCTGAGGAAAAGGTCATAAGAGAGGCACAGATATCTCATATGCAGGAATATGAAAGCATGATGCAGACTGCAAATGAAAGAAAGAATTCATTTGACAAAAAGCCTGCCGCTGTTCTTCCTGCCGCAAGCTCGGAAATCGAATTCAGGGACAAGGATCACCTTATTCCGACATACATTCCCGAAAGTGCAAATCCTGTATACGGTGCGCCGATACATGGTGATGTTCTGCCGCTTGACCATCTGACTCAGGAATCCGGAAAAGTCATTATCTGGGGACAGATATTTGCTATGGATTCAAAAAGCACAAAGGATAATAAGAAAAAAATCGTTACTGTCAGTATAACTGATTTCCGTGGGTCGGCAAATATAAAGATCATTGATACAAATGAAAAATGCGCCCCTATCCTTGATCTGAAAAAGGGTATGTCCATCCTCGTCAGAGGTGAAGCCCAGTTTGATAATTTCGATAAGGATGTAAATGTAATGACCAGGGCGATAAGCGTTGTCGCTGTTCCAAAGGTCGTTGACAAGGCGGATAAAAAAAGAGTCGAGCTTCACCTTCATACAAATATGTCCGCAATGGATGCTGTATCAAGTGCCGGAGATCTTGTCAAACGTGCATATGAATGGGGAATGCCTGCGATTGCTATAACTGACCATGGTGTGGCTCAGGCATATCCGGATGCAATGAATGCCTGCGACGCCATTGCCAAAAAAGGCGGTGATTTCAAAGTCATATATGGGGTAGAGGCTTACTTCATAAACGATCAGGCGTCTGATGCTGTTACAGGTAATGCAGACCAGCCGTTGAACGGTGAATTTATAGTATTTGATATAGAAACGACAGGACTGAGTGCTGCAAGGGAAAAGATTACTGAAATAGGTGCATTCAGAGTTGTAAACGGAGAGATAAGGGATAAATTTTCCACTTTTGTGAATCCTGAAAAGCATATAAGCGAAAAGATCACGGAGATAACGGGTATTACGGATGAAATGGTAGCCGATGCGCCTAAGGAAGGAGAGGCTGTTAAGCAATTCCTTGACTTCTGCGGAAAAAATGCCGTTGTTGTTGCCCATAATGCCGCTTTTGATACATCATTTATCAGACTTGCGGCGCAGAGAAACCATCTTGATTATACTCTTACTCATATTGATACACTTGCAATATCAAGGGGAATATACTCACAGCTGAGCAAGCATAAGCTTGACAGTATAGCCAAATTTTTAAAGCTTGGTGATTTCAACCATCACAGAGCATATGATGATGCATTGATGCTTGCAAAGATCTTCCTGATGATGCTGAATAAGCTGTCAGAGGAATATAATGTGACTACAATCTCACAAATAAACAATATCCTGCCAAAGCCTGATTTCAAATCATTCAAGTCCTTCCACCAGATAATACTTGTCAAAAATCAGCTCGGCATGAAAAATCTTTATAAGCTTATCTCAAAAGCCCATATTAATTATTTTTATAAAAAGCCGCTTATTCCACGTTCAGAGCTTGTAAAGCACAGAAGCGGTCTGATAATAGGAAGTGCCTGTGAAGCGGGAGAGCTTTTCAGGGCAATTGTAGAAGGAAAAAACTGGGAGGAGCTAAAACAGATAGCCTCATTCTATGACTATCTTGAAATTCAGCCCATAGGAAATAATATGTATATGCTCCGAAACGGAACAGTCAGTTCAGTCGAGGAGCTTCAGGAATTTAACCGCACTGTTGTGAAATTGGGCGAAGAGCTTAATCTTCCTGTAGTGGCGACCTGTGATGTTCATTTTATGGATCCTTATCAGAGTGAATACAGAAAGATACTTATGACATCTCTCGGTTTTTCTGACGCTTCACAGCAGGCGCCGCTGTATTTCCGCAATACCGAAGAAATGCTCAGGGAGTTTGAATACCTCGGCAAAGAAAAGGCATATGAGATAGTAGTTGAAAACACGAATAAAATAGCGGATATGGTCGAGCGGCTCAGAGCTGTACCGAAAGGAAATTTCCCGCCGTTCATTCCTGGCGCTGAGGAGGATCTTACAAGGATCACTCTTGAAAGGGCTAAAAATATGTACGGCGATCCGCTTCCCGAAATAGTTCAGGCGAGAATTGACAAGGAGCTTAATTC
>DEHG01000151.1:7616-15483 GCA_002351795.1 Ruminococcaceae bacterium UBA2806
GTAGGTTCGTCATTTGTTGCAACAATGTCGGGTATATCTGAGGTCAATCCGCTGTGTCCCCATTATGTATGCCCGAAATGTCAGAACAGTGAATTCTTCGATGACGGCAGTGTCGGTTCGGGATTCGATCTGCCTGAAAAGAACTGTCCTAACTGCGGCACACCCTATCTTCGTGACGGTCATGATATACCGTTTGAAACATTCCTCGGCTTCAAGGGTGATAAAACGCCTGATATCGACCTTAACTTTGCGGGAGAATTCCAGACACGCTCACACAGATATACTGAGGAGCTGTTCGGAAAGGAAAACGTATTCAAAGCTGGAACTATTGCAACTGTTGCGGAAAAAACAGCTATAGGTTATGTACGCAAATATTCCGAGGTCACAGGTGTGACAGTAAGCAAAGCGGAAATGCAGAGACTTGCGGCAGGCTGTACGGGCGTAAGGCGTACAACAGGTCAGCACCCTGCGGGAATGGTCGTTGTACCGAGAATGAATGATATTTACGAATTCTGTCCCATACAGCGACCTGCGAATGATCAGAAAACAGATATAATTACAACGCATTTCGATTTCCATTCCATTCATGATACGGTGTGCAAGCTTGATGAGCTTGGTCACGATGTTCCGACAATATATCATTATCTTGAGGAATATACGGGAATAGACGTTATGAATATTTCCATGAGCGACCCCGATGTTATGTCGCTGTTTACATCTCCGAAGGCTCTCGGACTTGAACCTGAGGATATAGATTCACAGACAGGTACTTTTTCTCTGCCGGAGGTCGGTACAAAGTTTGTGCGTAATATGCTTATCGAGACCCAGCCAAAGACCTTTGCGGATCTTTTGCAGGTATCAGGTCTTTCTCATGGTACTGATGTATGGATAGGCAATGCAAGCGAACTTATCGAGAAAAAAATATGTACGATATCCGAGGTTATCGGTACCCGTGATAATATTATGGTTTATCTTATGCATAAGGGTCTGGAGCCTGATATGGCATTCAAGATCATGGAGATAGTCCGTAAGGGTAATGCAACAAAGCTGCTTACCGAGGATCATATAAAGGCTATGAAGGAACATGATGTTCCGCAGTGGTATATTGATTCCTGTATGAAGATCAAATATATGTTCCCGAAAGCCCATGCTGCGGCATATATGATAGCGACTCTGCGTTTGGGCTGGTATAAGGTACACAGACCAAAGGAATATTATGCAGCATATTTTACGGTAAGAAGTGATGATTTTGACGGCGCTCTTGTATGCAGGGGACGGGATGCTGTCAGAAACAAGATGCAGGAAATAATGACGAAGATACAGAATAAGGAGGCTACTGCCAAGGATGAATCCACAATGGCAACTCTCCAGATAATAAATGAAATGCTTGCAAGAAACATCGGCGTTTTGCCGATAGATATATACAAGTCCGACGCTAAAAGGTTTTTAGTTGAGGGCGATAAGATAAGACTTCCGTTCTCGTCGCTTTCGGGTGTAGGTGAATCCGCTGCCGAGGCGCTTGCAAAGGCGAGAGAGGGAGGAGAGTTCATATCAATAGAGGATTTTCAGATGCGGGCTAAGGTTTCCAATGCAGTTATGGATCTTCTGCGTGATATGGGTACATTCAAGGGGCTTCCCGAAAGCAGCCAGCTTACATTGTTTATGTAATGAAATGTAGTGTTCAGAAGAAAAGGGAAAAGGAGGAGAAAAAAGATGGAGAATGAAAACATAATTCACAATGGTATACCTGTACTTCCGCTGAGAGGATTGGTTATTTATCCTGGTTCGATACTTCATTTTGATGTTGCAAGGGATAATTCAGTTCTTGCACTGAATGATTCGATGCGTAACGGTCAGCATATTTTTATTACATCACAAAAGGATCCCATGAAAAATGATCCGGAGCCTGATGATCTTTATGATATAGGCGTTTATTCACAGGTGATGCAGATAGCAAGGCTTACTGACGCATATCTCAGAGTGGTAATAAGAGGTGTTTCCAGAGGACAGGTAATAGGTTATTCGGACGGATCCGATTATATGAAAGCTGATATTGAGGAGCTTGCGGATATCCCTTCCGGCAATTATCTCAAGATCGAAGCTCTTATGAATATGATAAAGGATTCCGTACAGGATTATGCGATGAATAATATACGTCTTCCTCAGGATATCCCGCTGCGTGCAGCAGATATTGATGATCCCGGACGTCTTGCGGATTTTGTGGGCGATAATCTTATCAGGGATTACAAGGATAAGCAGAAGCTGCTGGAGATACTTGACAAAGAATCCCGTATGACAAAGGCTTATGAGCTGCTTATACATGAGATCAGTATACTTGAAATTGAGAATGATATAAGCGAAAAGACAAAGGAAAATATTGAAGGCAATCAGAAGGAATATTATCTGAAGGAACGTCTCAGAGCGATCAGAGATGAGCTTGGAGATACGGATGATGTTACTGAGGAAGCCGATGATTATAAGATAAGGATAGAAAAACTTAATACAACAGAGGAAAATAAGGAAAAGCTCAGGAAAGAGGTACGCAAGCTTGAAAGGATGATAGCAGGCTCGGCAGAAGCAAATGTTGTCAGGAGCTATCTTGATACCTGTATTGAGCTTCCCTGGGGAAAATATACAAAGGAAAAAATTGATATCAAGCGTATAAATGCAAGGCTTGACAAAAATCATTACGGTCTTACAAAGGTTAAGGAAAGTATCGTTGAAGCGCTTGCTGTAAGAAAGCTCAATCCTGAAGTGAACGGACAGATAATCTGTCTTGCAGGTCCTCCCGGAGTCGGCAAAACGTCAATAGCACATTCCGTTGCCGAGGCTGTCGGCAGGAATTATCAGAGAATTGCTCTCGGCGGTATACATGACGAAGCGGAGATCAGGGGTCATAGACGTACCTATATCGGCGCAATGATGGGAAGGATAATGTATGCGATAAATCAGGCAGGTTCAGCAAATCCGCTTATACTGCTTGACGAGCTTGATAAGCTTGGCAGAGATTATCACGGCGATCCGACCTCGGCATTGCTTGAAGTCCTTGACGGTGAGCAGAATTCCACTTTCTTTGACCATTATATTGATATGCCCTTTGATCTGAGCAAGGTAATGTTTATTACGACTGCAAATGATTATACAGCCATTCCCGCACCGCTGCTTGACAGAATGGATATCATTCATATAGACAGCTATACAAGGGAAGAAAAATTCCAGATAGCAAAGCGTCATTTGCTGTCAAAGCAGTTAAAGCTGCATGGTATGTCTGCAAGGAATTTCAAGATATCCGATGAAGCCATATATGACCTTATCGACAGCTATACAAGGGAATCAGGCGTCCGTACACTTGAAAGGCTTATCTCAAGACTTATGAATAAGGCTGCCGTAAAGATCGTTGCAGGGGAAAAGAAATGCATAAAGATCGATAAGGATGACCTTGAAACATGGCTTGGCAGCAGGAAATATAAGAACGATACAATGAGCAAGAAAAATGAAATAGGTCTTGCAACAGGTCTTGCATGGACATCTGTCGGAGGTGCAACATTGCCTGTAGAGGTCGCTGTTCTCAATGGCAGCGGCAAGATCGAGCTTACAGGTTCTTTAGGCGATGTAATGAAGGAAAGCGCACACGCCGCATATACCTGTGTGCGTTCAATGTCGGAGCAGCTTAATATTGATCCTGATTTCTATAAAAACAAGGATATTCACATTCATGTTCCCGAGGGCGCAGTTCCAAAGGACGGCCCCTCTGCCGGTATCACTATGGCAACAGCTATTACATCAGCGCTTACAGGTAAACCTGTAAGGCGTGATCTTGCGATGACTGGCGAGATAACAATAAGAGGATCTGTTCTGCCCATCGGCGGTCTTAAAGAAAAGACAATGGCTGCATACAGGCTTGGCATAAAAACGGTTATTATTCCAAAAGAAAACCAGTCGGATCTTGATGATGTTGACCCGACTGTGAAGGAAGCTATTGAATTTGTCCTTGCAGATAATATCAATACTGTTCTTGATACAGCGCTGACAGATCATAGCTGAAATCAGAAAGGGGAGAGATGAATGAATTTTCATATTGTCGATTTTGAAGCGTCATATGGAAAATCAAAGCAGATACCGCCCTCGGATATACCGGAGATAGTATTTTCAGGAAAATCGAATGTCGGAAAATCATCGCTTATAAATAAGCTTCTCTACAGAAAATCAATTGCAAGAGTAAGCGCAACTCCGGGAAAGACGACTACAATTAATTTTTTCAGACTTAAAGATGCACGTTTTGCAGATCTTCCCGGATATGGGTATGCTAAAGTCTCACGCAGTGAAAAAGACCGCTGGGGGGAGCTTGTTGAAGGCTATTTCGCACAGGAAAGAAATATCGCACTTATCATTCAGATATGTGATATTCGTCACAGTCCTACCAAGGATGATATGGCAATGATAGAATTTCTACATTCGACTGGATATAATTTTATCATTGCGCTGACAAAACTTGACAAGCTCAAAAAATCACAGCGTCAGGCGAGGATAGATTCGCTAAGCGAGGAGCTTTCGGCTTTTGAGGGAGTAAAGCTTTATCCCTGTTCGTCACAAAACGGCGAAGGAATAGAGGAAATAAGAGCTGCTATTGAAGAAAGCATTACGGAAACTGAATAAATAATGAGAAAAACGGGGGCTGTTCGTCTTTGAACAGCCCCCCGCCTTTATTTTTCAGTATCAAGCATTTTAATAATATCCAGAACAAGTACAGTAACTGAGAGAACAATAACAATACAGTCAAGTATTACAGAATGAACTCTGTCAGATCTCATAAGCTTACACCTCCTTGATTTTTAATCCGGGCAGGATATCCTTGCCACTTCCTCAATAGTGTGATGCAGTTTTAGCACCATATCAGTATCAGCAGCACGATAATACATTTCTTTTCCGTGTCTTGTAGCAACGATAAGACCGGCTTCTTTAAGAAGCTTGAGATGATGTGATACCGCAGGACTTGACATTTCTGTAGCGGCGGCAATGTTTATCACACATTCCTCACAATGGCATAACAGCCAGAAAATTCTCAGTCTGCTGGGATTGCCAAGCTGATTCATCGCATCTGCAACAGCGGTGATAGTATCCAGCGATGGCATTTCTTCAACTATGCGGTTATCTTTAATATTATGCTGATGCGGCAGCGGTATTTTTTTGATCTCCACTAATGTCACTTCCGTTTAGAGTTATTCTTAATTATATTCTAAACCATTATTTATAAAAAATCAATTTATATCCGGAATTAATCTGACAGTTCATGTTTTTTTCTTTGAACTTTTGATTTTTGAGCTTATTTTTGCATTGAATACAATACCGTTTTCTGACGGAGCAGCTTCAATTGATCCGTTATGCAAAGTAACTATCCTTTTGGCAATACTCAGGCCTATTCCGTGTCCGCCGGTTTTGGATGTCCGTGAAGAATCGGGACGGTAAAAGCGATCAAACAAATGCCTGAAATCTGTTTCAGGATCTATCTCACAGGTATTGAAAACCGAAAGTCGGACAAATTTTGCATCTTTGGAAAGAATGATCCTGACTTCGCCGTTTTCGGATGCGTATTTTGACGCATTTTCAATAAGTACCGAGACAAGACGTTCAAGCTGGGAAGGATTACCGTTAATAATAACATCCGGCTGTATATCTTTTGAAAGAGTAATATTTTTTCCCTTTAACACTTCCTCAAAATCGCCGGCATATTTGTTCAGAATCCCGCTGAGATCGACCTGTGTAATGTCAGTTATCTCATCGACTTCCTCAAGACGGTTAAGGGTAAGCAGTTCACCTACAAGCTCGCTTATTCTTGTAACCTGAGATGTGATATTTTTTATCCATTCATTTTCACCGTTTTTATATGCAAGAACCTCGGCATTTGCTGATATAATTGCAAGCGGTGTTTTTAATTCGTGGCTTGCATCTGTAATAAATTGCTTCTGCATACGGGAGTTTTCTTCAAATGGTCTGACAATCAGCTTTGACAGGAATGAAAAAACTATTGTTATCATCAGAACAAAGCCAAAGGATATCAGGCACATAATGAGAAGTGTATTTTTTGCGAAGAGATCTCATTTGAGCAGTCGAGAAAAATAACCATATTCTTATCATCTGCATTCCGATTGTCTGCATCGAAAGATCGGTTGACGCCATTTCATCCGCACAGCGTTTTAATTCAGAAACTATAGGCTCGGTATTCCGTATAGTTTTTTTATATTTGAGCTGATGCTCAAGACTTGCCCAGCAGTCCATTGCAATTGTACGCATCTGTATTTCTGTATTTATCTCATCAATTTCTCCGATGCCGAAGGGAACAGTCAGTATAACATGAAGACTGCGGTAGCCGTTAGGCTTTGCATTGGCAATATAATCCTTGATTTTTTTAACCCTCCACTTATCGCTTTTTTCAATAAGCTCCAATATGGTATAGATATCTCCGACAAAATGAGTAACAACCCTTGCGCCAACGATATCGGACAGATTTTTCAGCGCACATTCAGGAGTTTCTGAAAGACCTGAACGTGAAAGCTTTTCTTTCAGGCTTTCTGAGCCTTTTATCCTGCATTTAATATGTTCTGCAAGTGCTGTTTCCGAATCTGTACTTATACTGTCGAGAATATTTTTTATCTCCGTTATCATAAGAGTCTGTATTTCTTCAAGTCTGTCAGCATATAGACCATAAAAATCCATGTCTTCTTTTTTCATTATCCTTCACCTCATTATTTAAGATAACTGATCGAATTGCAAAACTAATTCTTATTATATCATAATAAAAATGATTGTAAAATAGCATTTGTTTTATTTTAAATATTTGTTTACAAAATAACGTCAACGTTTATCGGCAGTCATTGACTTAAAGAAGAAAATAGTGTATTATATGAAAGTAACCTGGTCATGCAATGCGCTGATACGGGAAATGTTTTATCACAGTTACGAATACAAAAGAAACGGTGCAGTCACTGCACCCGGGGGAAGGATTTTATGAAAACATTTCAGTCAAGAAGAGTAGTGGTGAAGGTCGGAACATCGACTCTAACATATGAAAACGGCAATGTGAATCTGAGAAATCTTGAGAAACTCTGTAAGGTTCTCAGCGATCTGCATAACAGCGGAAAACAGATAATACTTGTAAGCTCGGGCGCAATCGGTGTGGGCGTCGGAAAACTCAGCCTTAAAAAACGTCCGACAGAAACAAGGGAAAAACAGGCACTTGCCGCTGTAGGACAATGTGAGCTTATGTTCCTTTATGATAAGTTTTTTGGCGAATACAATAATTATGTAGCCCAGATACTGCTTACAAAGGATGTTGTCCTGCATGAGTATAAAAAGCAGAATGTTGTGAATACCTTCCAGACTTTGCTTGAAATGGGTATCATACCTATAGTAAACGAAAATGATACTGTGGCAACAGATGAGCTTATCGGGGCAAATTTCGGTGATAATGATAATCTGTCCGCCATAGTTGCAGATCTTGTAGGCGCAGATCTGCTGATAATCCTGACGGATATTGACGGACTTTATGAAACTGATCCGAGAAAGGATCCGGATGCAAAAAAAATCGAAGTTGTCAATTATATTGATAGTCACATCCATGAAATTGCCGGAGGATCCGGAAGCAATCGTGGAACGGGCGGTATGGCTACGAAAATAACCGCTGCTGCCGCTGCCACAAGCGCAGGAATCAATACCTGTGTAATGAGCGGCGCTGATCCCTCAAAGATATATAAGCTCCTGGAGGGAGAGAGGATAGGCACTCTATTTACAGCCGAGGAAGGTAAGATCTGATAAGTCAGTTCACTAATAATCAATAACTATTTACGGAGGTAACAGACATGACAGAAAT
>DEHG01000026.1:0-7539 GCA_002351795.1 Ruminococcaceae bacterium UBA2806
GACCTACTGGTTCGTAGCCAGTCACTCTATCCGGCTGAGCTACCGGCGCATACATTCCTATCGGACTGCCCTAATATAATAACATATTATTCCGTAAATTGCAAGTGTTATTTTAAAAAATTATTAAACAAGTCAAAATTCATGATTTATCTATATCATTATCACATATTATTTGTTATAATTGTTATAAAGTGCATTATACAATAACAAAAGGATGTGAGAATGTGAATCTGTTCTATCTTCTTAAACCTAAAGCAACTGTTTCCTACCTTACAAATAAACATACTATAAGACAGGGACTGGAAATAATGCGGGCACACGGCTATACCGCTATCCCTGTTATAGATGAAAACGGAGAATATATAGGCACAGTCAGCGAAGGCGATTTTCTCTGGCATATCCTACGCTTCAATGACCGTGATATGCGCTCTCAGGAAAGATACCATATACTTGACATCGTAAACGATGAAAGAAATCTTCCCGTAAAAACCGATGTTTCTATGGATGAATTGCTGCTCAGGGTAATGGATCAGAACTTTGTGCCTGTTATCGACGACAGAAATGTTTTTATCGGCATAATAACAAGAAAGGATATTATCCGATATTTTTATGACAAAGAAAATAAAAATAAAACCTGATAAAATGCCTATTGCTTTGAATACACATTTACCTTCCTCAGCAGAATAATTACAAAAAGGTTATAATTGTGACATTGTTTTTGGTTTACATAAGGATAAATTTGTTCTATAATTGATTAGGTAAAAAAAGAGGAGAGGTATAATGAAGGATATTTTTGATACTCATGCACATTACGATGACAAGGCTTTTGACCCGGACAGAGATGAGCTTATTTCAGCTTTGCTCTCGGGCAGGGTCTGCGGCATTGTAAATCAGGGAACGGATATTGCAAGCTCCCGTTTTTCCCTGGAGCTTGCAGAAAAATATGACGGCTTATATGCCGCAGTCGGTCTGCATCCTGAATGTCTTGATGAAAACAGCATGAATGAAATAGATACTGTCCGTCAGCTTGCCGCTCATCCGAAGGCTGTTGCTGTCGGTGAGATAGGTCTGGATTATTATTATGACGTCCCCCGTGATCTGCAAAAAAATGTCTTTTCCGCTATGCTGGAGCTTGCCGACGATCTTTCAATGCCTGTAAATATTCATGACAGGGAGGCTCACGGAGATACACTTGATATCATAAAAAAATACCGTCCAAAGGGTATTCTTCACTGCTTTTCGGGAAGTGCGGAAATGGCCAGGGAGGTCGTAAAGCTCGGTATGTATATCGGAATGGGCGGCGTTGTAACATTTAAGAATGCCCGTAAAACGCTTGAAGTCATAGACGCTGTTCCGCTTGAAAGCCTTGTTCTTGAAACAGACTGCCCGTACCTTTCCCCTGTACCTTTCAGAGGAAAACGAAACGATTCCGGAAATATTATTTACACGGCTGAAAAGATAGCTGAAATAAAAAGCACAACAGCGGAGGAAGTTCTCCGTATCACAAAAGAAAATGCACAAACTGTTTATAAACTGAAATGATATGTTATACAGCATCAAATTGAGAGGAGGAAGATTATGAAAGCTCTTGTAACAGGCGCAAGCTCAGGGATAGGCAGGGATATCGCCAGGGCGCTTGTATGCCGGGGATGGGATGTTGTCCTTGTGGCAAGACGTGCCGATAAGCTTATGGAACTGAAAAAGGAACTCGGAAAGCATGCAAGCTGTGTACGCTGTGACGTTTCGCATTATGATGAATGTATAAAGCTTCACGAAGTCATGCAGAAACATGATATTGAATTGCTTGTAAACTGTGCGGGCTTCGGTCTGTGCGGATTCTTCACCGAAACTTCTCTTGAAAAAGAAATGGAAATGATAGATACCAATATAAGAGCAGTTCATGTTCTGACCAAACTGTTTTTACAGGACTTTATGCTGAAAAACAAGGGTTATATTCTGAATGTTGCTTCCATTGCAGGATTTTTCTCAGGCCCGCTTATGGCGACATACTATGCTACAAAGAATTATGTTGTCAGCATGACTGGAGCGATATATGAGGAGCTTAAAAGGCGGGGCAGCGATGTCAAGATAAGCGCATTCTGCCCGGGACCCGTTAATACGGAATTCAATAAGGTGGCAAATGTTAAATTTTCCACTGCGCCGATAGACAGCAAAACTGCCGCAACGTGTGCGCTTGACGGTCTTATGGCGGGAAAGCTCTATATAATACCTACATTTAAAATGAAGGGTCTGAAATTCGTCAAGCGGCTTCTGCCTGATAAAACAGTGACCCATTTCGGATATACATTCCAGAAAAAGAAGAAATCGTGAAAGAGATGATAAAATGCTGAAAGCCGAAAGAATAGAAGTTATGAATTTCCATAACGCTATGAGGGGCGCCCGCAACCCTCTCAACAGCTGGGCAAGATCCGACAGCTATTATGACAATGACGGGAATTTTGTATTCGGTGAAAACGACCTGTCTCTTGCGGTCCGTCTGAGAAAGGCAGGAAGCGACCACAGAAAGTTTCTGCGTCAGATATTCGTTACAGTCGATATCACTGCGCCTCTTTATTGGTGGAAGGAATACGACACATATAAGGTGGGCACTGTAGCAAATTCTACAAGCACAATGCATAAAATTGCCTCTGCACCTTTTTCAATGGAGCAGTTCAGCTGTGATATGATGGACGATGAAACAAAAAAACATATGCAGGCTGTTATCGATTACCTTGAAGATTTAAGGCTCAGATATCTTGAAACAAAGGATAAGCAATTGTGGTATGATATGATCCAATTCCTCCCGTCAAGCTACAACCAGATGAGGACCTGCACCATGAATTACGAAAACCTTATTGCAATGTATAATTCAAGATGCAATCATAAGCTTAACGAATGGCATGTGTTCTGTGATGATTTTATCGCATCTCTGCCATATGCCGAGGAACTTATCATTTGCAGAACAGATAAATAATAAAAGCGGCTCACCGCATGAGGTCAGCCACGGATAAAACATTAAGAAGTAATCGTATCATTCGGAGATGAGAACGGTTACTTCTTTTTTCGCCATTACTGACATCTTTTGAATATACATACCTACCATTTACATCAATGTCATCAACTTAACAAAATCAAAGTCATAATACTGTCATTCTGAGGAGCGAAAGCGACGAAGAATCTTTAGAAGATTCCTCACTTCGTTCGGAATGACATTCTTAAGTTGATGACATTACCATTACATCGGTTTTATAAATGTGATAATAAATTAATGAACGGACACCTGTTCACTTCCTGTACGGAATTACAGAAAGCTGATATGCAATAAACTGCTTTTGTTTTTTCTTTAAAGATTGTTACAGAATCGTTAACAAGCTGAAATATGTCATAATAAACATAATAAGAAAAATAAAAGCCTTAAAATGCTTTATTTTGAAAGATCACGGTTGTTTTTGTGCCAAAATACGCAAAATGTCATATCGTGTATAATATAATAATTATTTCAGGATAAATGTAATACTGTAACTTTTCTGACAATGATACAGCAATTTTATTATTTCTTATTTAAAAACAACGGCTGTAAACGGCTTTATTGAGGGATTTTTTCAATAAGGATATCTTTTACAGGTTACAAACATTATTACATTATTGTAATACATCAATTCTACTTTTTGCACATAATTTTTATTTTTTGTTTCTATTTAGGAATTATAACTGTGATTTTATTGGTAAATTATGGTATATTTTGAAATCTTATTCGTTATAATGCACAAGTTTCAACAAGAAAATTTGTTTGACGTTTTGGAGCTTGTGATTTATAATATCGACAGTACAAAACAAGCCGGATAAGCAAAAACCGGCGTAAGTCAAGGAGATTTCAGATCATGAACCATAAGCATAAGCATATGAGAAAATCAAACGGCTTCAAGAAAGTGGTTTCCATTGCAGTTATGGGTGCGCTCTGCCTTACAGCAGCAGCAACCGTTGCGGCTATGACAAATCCTGCTGAAGTAATTGATGTAAACCTTGTAGAAAACTCAGATACTGATAATAATACTACAGAAAGCGTTTATTTAAGTGACGCTTCAGAAAAAACAATAAAGGCTTTCGGTATAGACAGCAGAAAAAATAATTCTGATATTCTTGCCGCAAACAGCAATAATGATGCTGCTTCCAATGATATTGACTGGTGCAGCATAGAGCTGGATCTCAGAGGCAAGAAAATGAATAAGCAGGTTCCTGCCGGAACAGTTGAAAATGTTCTTGCATATCTCGGAATCGAGCTTACAGAATATGACAGCATGAATTATTATCTTGATGATGAGATCGGAGACGGCGAAGAGCTTATCATAACAAGAACAGTTGTCATGACCGTTGAAGAAGAACAGGATATCAAGTTCGAGACGATCAAAAAAGAGGACAAGACACTTTTCGAGGGCGACAGCATTGTAAGAAAGCCCGGAAAGAACGGCAAAAAGCTTGTTACTGTTGAAAAGGTTTACATAAACGGTAAGCTTGACAGCAAGACAGAACTTTACAGTGAGACTATCACCGAGCCGGTCGATAAAATCATGGTTGTAGGTACAAAGAAAAAAGCCGATAATAATGATAATAACAATGACAGCAATGAAAGCAATAACAACAGCTGTCAGGATAATACAGACCATTTCTCAAACAGCGGAGAGGTTACCAATAACGGTGACGGTCAGACGTTTACGGATGCTAACGGCGTTGTAAGAAATTATTTACAGGTACTTACAGGCTCAGGCACAGCTTACTATGCAGAGCCGGGTGCAGGTACTGCTACAGGTCGTCTTGCACAGTACGGTGTAGTTGCGGTAAACCCCAACATTATTCCCTACGGCTCAAAGCTTTACATTGTTTCCAATGACGGCGAGATAATCTACGGCGAGGCTGTTGCAGGCGATACAGGCGGAGCACTTATGGACGGTTCAGCTATTGTTGACCTTTACTATCCGACATATGATGAGTGCTGCGTATTCGGCAGAAGAGATGTTACGATCTATGTCCTTGAGTGGGGCAATGAATTCAGATAAAAAATCGGCGGTGTACATATTGTACGCCGTCTTTTTTTGTTTATGTTATTCCAAAAGCCATGAATTTATGATATAATTGTAGCACAAGCTATTTATTTTCAAAACCGCTGATTTTTGAAAAATAACAGTTACTATCACTATAATTCATGCAGAGGAGGATGATCCATGAAATCACCGCTTGCGGACAGACTCAGACCGCAGACAATTGATGATATAGTCGGGCAGCACCATCTTCTGGATGAGGGACGTCCGCTGAGAAATATAATCGGCTCGGGACAGATACCGAATATGGTATTTTACGGTCCTTCCGGAGTCGGAAAAACAACTCTTGCCTCCATAATAGCAAAACAGACAAACCGTACATTCCGCAAGCTTAACGGAACGACTGCCTCTACATCTGATATCAAGGAGATTTTTTCCGAACTTGATGGATTCAGCGGGATAAACGGAATTTTGCTGTACCTTGACGAGATACAGTATTTCAATAAAAAGCAGCAGCAGACTTTGCTTGAATATATTGAAAACGGAAGCATTACTCTTATTGCATCGACTACAGAAAATCCTTACTTCTATGTGTACAGCGCCATTCTCAGCCGTTCAACTGTATTTGAATTCAAGCCTGTTGAAAAGGAAGATGTATTAGCGGCTGTAAAACGTGCATATGCTTATCTCGGCAAAGAGCTTGATGCAAATATCGAAGTCGAACCAAAGGCAGCGGAGCATATAGCCTATGCCTGCGGAGGTGACGTCCGCAAAGCGCTGAATGCTGCGGAGCTGTCAGTAATTGCAGCGGGAAGATATGAAAAGAATATAAAAATAACGCTTGAAAATGTATCACAGCTTACACAAAAAAGCGCTGTAAGGTATGACAAAGAGGGTGACGAGCATTACGATCTTCTTTCTGCATTCCAGAAATCCATGAGAGGGAGCGACCCTGATGCTGCGATACTCTATCTTGCGAGGATACTTGCGGCAAATGATCTGCCGTCTGCCTGCCGTCGGCTTATGGTATGCGCTTGTGAGGATGTTGGTCTTGCAAACCCGCAGATAATACCGATTGTAAAAGCTGCAGTAGATGCGGCAATGATGGTCGGTCTGCCGGAAGCGAGGATACCGCTTGCGGATGCCGTTATACTTGTGGCTCAGTCGCCTAAATCAAATTCAGCATATATGGCAATAAATAAAGCTATGGCTGATGTTGAGTCGGGCAAGGCGGGAGGCTTCCCGAGACAGCTGCAAAACAAGCATTATGACGGGGCGGATGCAAAAATAAAGGGACAGTTTTATCTGTATCCCCATGATTATCCGAACCACTGGGTACAGCAGCAGTATCTGCCGGACGGCGTTAAGGATGCGGTTTACTATGAGCCCGGAAACAATAAAACAGAACAGGCTTATAAAGCTTACTGGGAAAAAATCAAAATGTCATAAAACGGTAGAAAAAAGCTATGTCGGAACAAATGAAAAAATTGATATAATTTCAAAAAAGAGATAGTGGTTAGTGAACATTTCTGATCACTAACCACTATCTGCTGACTTCTGCTCAGCAATTCATGGCAAGCAAAGTTTCGATCTCACTTTCGGGCATCTCAAACATCTCTGACAGCTGCTTTATAGAGTTGCCTAACTTTATAAGCTTTTTAAGCAGTTTTGCTTCGCCTTCTGCTCTTCCTTCTGCTCTTCCCTGATCTCTTTCCATTTTTTTAACAGCAATATCATATTGATTGCGCTGATATTCTTCATCAAATAATTCAGACATCATGGTGTAGACCTCCTTTTTATGAAAAGTGAGAAAATCTGTAAGATATCCCTTTTCCTGACATATACGTATCGTTTCCTTGATACAGTCAATCTTATTTTTGTGGATCTTACGCTGCTCGTCATAGACTTTGCAAAAGCCAATATACTGACCATAAATCGTATCTGTACCCGGATGTTTCAGAATTTTTACTTTAACATCTACCGGGCCTTCTCCGCTAAAATAATCTTCATTGAGAGATATTTCATTATGAACATCCTTGTCGCCGGTGTAAATGATATATAATTCCGGCTTTGGCAGTTTTATTCTTTTATATGTGTGCTCGCTTTGTTGTGTTTCTCTCAGATAGCGGCGGTAAGATTCTGACAAGTAAAATAATATTCTTAAAGTCAGATTTTCCGTCCATTTGCTTTGTGCTTCAAAAAGCAGGATTATTTTTTCAGATCCGGCTGTCGTTACAATAAAGCCCAGATCATTTAAAAGATCATTGATAACAACTGATGTGAGCGTGTCAGGCTCTATGTCATTTATTGTGACCGTAATATCATCAGGATGCAGATCCCTATACAGTGTTAATAAATTTTCCCGTTTCTCAAACAGCTTTGAAAAAACGCTGTCTTTTGCTTTTTTCTTAACAGTTCTGCTGTCCTGCCGTATATCATCTGTATCCAATTTAATCATCCCCTGTCATTCCTTCTATACCATTATACCATATTGACAATAAAA
>DEHG01000026.1:7574-7837 GCA_002351795.1 Ruminococcaceae bacterium UBA2806
ATATTATAATTTTTCCGTATCCATACTGTAACTGCGGATATGTTACTTTTATATAATCAGATGGAGGTAAAAATGAAAATAGGAAATGTTGAGCTTAATGGTTATGCCGCCCTTGCCCCGATGGCAGGAGTAGCCGACAGAGCATTCAGAGAATTGTGCGTTGATTTCGGAGCAGCATATGTTGTCGGCGAAATGGTCAGCTCAAAGGGAATTACATATAACAGTGAAAAATCCTTTGAACTTTTAGAGCTTTCCGAAAAGGA
>DEHG01000026.1:7968-10703 GCA_002351795.1 Ruminococcaceae bacterium UBA2806
GATATAAATATGGGATGTCCTGCGCCTAAAATTGCAGGAAACGGCTCGGGTGCTGCGCTTATGAAAGATCCTGCACTCTGCGGCGAGATCGTCACAGCTGTATGCAGTGCAGTAAACATTCCCGTTACCGTAAAGATACGCAAGGGCTGGGACAAAAACTCGGTCAATGCTGTTGAGGTCGCAAAGATATGCGAAAAAGCGGGAGCGTCAGCTATAACCGTACACGGCAGGACAAGAGAACAGCAGTATATGCCTTCTGCCGATTGGAGCATCATAAGAGATGTAAAGAAAGCTGTCGGAATACCGGTCATCGGCAACGGAGATATAACAACTGCTCAGGACGCCGCAAGGATGTATGAAGAAACAGGCTGCGACCTTGTTATGGTCGGGCGGGGTGCGCTCGGCAATCCGTGGATATTCAGGGAGATAAACAGTCTTATAGGCTTCGACAGACCGTCGCTTCCCGTATCCGATGCGGAGAGGATAACAGTGCTGATACGTCATATACAAAAGCTTTGTGAATACAAGGGCGAAGAAATCGGAATGAGAGAGGCAAGAAAACACAGCGCATGGTATTTCAAGGGAATGAAGGGTGCAGCTGCTCTTCGCAGAAAAGCGGGTACGCTGAAAACCTTTGATGATCTGATAGATCTGTGCAGGCTTGCATCAGAAAGCTGAAAAGCCCCGGCAAAGCATATCATACAGTACATCTTATCAGGATATTATTATATTGCAGTTGACAAAACGGCAGAAAAGCACTATAATATAAATGAACAGGGCGACCGGTCAATTACGGCAGTCCCCCAAAAAATGTAAGATAACAAAAAGTTGTAGCCGTTCAGTTTGGATGACAGGCGGTTACTTCTTTTTATGGTCGTCAAAGTACATGATAAAATCAAGCACTAAACTGACTATTGATATATAAGTAAAAAAACCGATGATCCCTCAGTTATTCACTGCAGGTCATCGGTTCTTTGTTATTTTGCATGTTTCGGTTTTTTAAAAAATTTTCTGTTAAGCGGTTCGGATACCTTTTTCAGAAGAATTCCCGCAAGCATTACCATAATAATGCATACTATTGCCTGCACAATCGGTATCTCAAGAGGAATAAACTTAAATATGAATATCGACAGCCATATGCACGGGAACTGTATAAAATACAGATACATTGCATCCCTTCCAAGCTCCGCAATTTTCGGAAGCCTGCAAAGCGCACATATGAAGCCCTTGTTTACAAGCATTCCGGCCATTACCGCAAAGCAGAAAAATACATCAATTGCTCTCGAAACGGTATGAGGTATCATTCGCCATATTACCGGGTACTGCCAGAGGTAAATAACTCCGGCAATCAAAAGCACAATGCCGTATATCCTTGCAGCTGCAACAGGTATCTTTTCTGCTTTGTCCTCGCACAAAAGATACAGCTTTGCGATCAGCATTCCTGCAATAACATAAAATATCCTTGTATACGGCGTACTGTAATCGAGCGCATCCAGAAGCTCTTTCCCGGTTTTTGAATTTATGAAATCCTGTAATGAAAATGCACCCCATGTAACTAAAACGATCACAGCGGCATTGATAAGATTTGCAGCAAGCGCAGCTTTGCGGCTTTCCTTTATTTTTCGTATGAATCTGTACAGCATAGGACAGAATATATATATTATAAAAAGGTCGCTCATAAACCAGCATACGGCATTTATTCCATGTGCTATTGTTTTATTGGGTACAAGTGATTGCAGCATCGTCAGATCTATGACAAACCCCATGCCTGTTATTCCCACAGATCTCAGAAGTCCGTAGGTTGACATTCTTGTGACAATACGATAAAATGCACATAATATCAGGCATATAACATACGGTACATAAAGCTTTTTTACCTTTCCCAAGGCAAATTTCAGTCCCTCTGCCTTTCCCTGCGGCTTCTGATAATCCTTCAGATACATACTGTAATACAGACCGAAACCTGACAGCATAAAGAAATAATTCACAGCAAGGCTCGAATGAAGAACATACTGATGAAATACTGTATCATCCAGAAACTCAAAATGTGATATAATTATCATCCAGTTCATAAAAAAACGCATTCCATCCAGCTGGTCAAGTCTCTTTTTTGCCAAATTATCACTTCTCCCTCTTTTTAATTTACTTAATGATTATAATACAGGCTCTCATATTTGTCAAGTTTGTATAAAAAACTAACGTACCGCTGGTGTCGCACTTACGGGGCAGTTCTGACAACGTGCAGATTTTCAAGTTACAGTTGCAATCTGTCCGAGGATATGTTATAATAAGCAAGTAAAATTATCTGTCCGTAGCACAGTTGGATAATGCATCAGACTCCGACTCTGAAGATCGAGGGTTCGACTCCCTCCGGGCAGGTTTATGATATTTTAATAATGAAAAAATGAGTAATGAATAATATAGTTAAAATCCTTTCTATCCCTTAGAAGCAGTTTTTTAATATCGCTGTTATTCATTACTCATTCTTTCCGGTTTGTTATCAAAATACAGCACGTATAATCTTTATCAACTCTACAAATTGTATATTACTTTTTCAAAAAAAGACTTGTAAAAATATTACTGCTGTGCTATAATAACTAAGTCGCAAGAGTTATTAAGTTGGTGTTGATGACGTCGAGGGTCCACCCGTTCCCATGCCGAACACGGAAGTTAAGCTCGATAGTGCCGAAAATACTTGGATGGTGACGTCCCGGGAAGATAGGAAGATGCCAACA
>DEHG01000026.1:10852-54324 GCA_002351795.1 Ruminococcaceae bacterium UBA2806
CCGGCTCATAACCGGTTGGTCCGGGGTTCGAGTCCCTGTTGGTCCAGAAACGCCTCTCGTTTTATTTCGAGGGGCGTTATTGTTTTGTTATGTGTGGTGAAGATCATGAAAAAGCCTGATATAAAAAAAATAAAACCGGATGTGATACTGATATCTGTACTGATAATAACAGGTCTTATAATAATGCTGTTTGTTCTGATATTCTCAGGAGGAGGAAGATATGCGGAAATCAAATCTGACGGAAAAATCATAGAGAAGCTTTCTCTTGATACTGATACAGAAAAAACGATCGAAACGGAGCTTGGAAAAAATACGGTTGTTGTAGAAAACAGCAGTGTATATATGAAGGACGCTGATTGTCCCGACGGTATATGTAAAAACATGGGAAGAATAGACAAAAAGGGACAGTCAATAATCTGTCTGCCGCATAAGCTCGTTGTAGTGATAACAGATGACAGCGAGGAAAATACAGACGAAAACAGCATTGATATAATAGTGAAATGACCGTCGGAGGGCATATATGAAAAATAAAACAAAAGCTTCTGCAAAAACAGCGGCAAAATACGGTATGCTCATAGCCCTTGCGCTTGTGTTCAGTTACCTTGAAGCGCAGATACCCTCATTTTTCCCCGTACCCGGAATGAAACTGGGACTGACAAATATTATTGTTCTTTTGTCCCTTTACAGGATGGGCTGGAAAAGCGCAATGGCGGTCAATGTCCTGAGAATTGTGCTTGTATCATTTCTTTTCGGCGGAATATCGGCAATGATATACAGTCTTGCGGGGGGGATGCTTTCAACGATAGTTATGATATTGTTGAAAAAGACAGACAGATTCAGAATTGTTACTGTAAGCATAGCCGGAGGGATAAGCCATAATGTCGGACAGATAATTGTTGCTGTATTTGCGCTGAATACAGTTGGTATAGCGTGGTATCTAACGGTTTTATGGTTCAGCGGACTTGCAAGCGGAGCACTGACAGGAATTATCGGGGCAGAGCTTGTAAAGAGACTGCCGGAGCAATGAACGGAGGAATTATGAACACTCATAAAATTATCACTGCTTTTGCAGTTTTTGCATTATTTATTTCATTATGCGGCTGTACACCCGATAAAACAGCAGATACAGAAAGCTGTTCCAAAGAAATATTTGCAATGGATACATATATGACCGTCACGGCATACGGTGAAAATGCTGAAAAAGCAGTAAATGAAGTGCTTGAAGAAATAAAACGTCTTGATGATCTTCTTTCGGCAGGCAATGACAAAAGCGAGATCAGTATACTTAATAAAAACGGCAGTGCATCACTTTCTGATGACAGCAGATATCTTTATGAAAAAGCCGACAGAATATACAGGGAAACAGGCGGCGCATATGATATCACAATATTACCGCTTATGAAGCTTTGGGGATTTCAGGACGGCGACCCCTCCTTACCTACTGACAGGGATATAAAAAATACCTGTCAGCTTATAGGCGCAGACAGGCTGATATATAATGACGGCAGACTTACTCTCGGGAAAGGGCAGTCCATAGATTTAGGAGGCATAGCAAAGGGCTATACCGGCGACAGAATAATGCAGATATTTGAAAAAAACAATATAAGCTCCGGAATAATCTCACTCGGCGGGAATGTTCAGTGCTTTGGCAAAAAGCCTGACGGCAGTCTGTGGCGGTGCGGGATAACCGATCCCGACCATCCCGAGGATATGTCAAAGCTTGCGGGAACGGTGAGCACATCTGATAAAGCGGTAATAACATCAGGCGGTTATGAACGGTTCTTTACCGACAAAAAAAGCGGCAGAACTTTTCATCATATAATGGATCCGAAAACAGGCTTCAGTGCAGACAGCGGGCTAATTTCGGTAACTATCGTAAGCAGTGACGGAACTCTTGCGGACGGGCTTTCGACAGCCTGTTTTGTAATGGGACAGCAGGATTCTGTATCCTATTGGCGCAGTCACAGGGATGAATTTGACATGATACTTATTACCGACAGCAGAAAGATCCTTGTCACAAAGGGGCTGGAAGGAGTTTTTTCAAGCGGCAACGATTTTGAGATAATAGATTAGGTTAAGGGAACACTGAATAAATAGGATTTTGAAATTTGGAGCCAGCCGGAAATGGCGGAATGTGTGGCTTCACCCCACGCCCCAAACGCCAATTAATATATTAATCAGCGTTTCCTTAAAACAGACGGTACTGATATTTACCTTAAAATTTTCTCTGCCAGTCTGTCCGCCCATGCCTCTGTATAAAAACTGTAATATGAAATGTTTTTCTCCTGCCTCAGCCTTTTGAAAAACGGCAGGGCGCACCACAGCATTGATTCCGGAACAATAAATATCATATAAAGCGGTCCTGTAATAAGCGACTGTATTGTATGACCGAATTCATGGGCGGCTATCCTGTCGGAATAGCCGCCTGTATTATCATCATTTGCAAATATGAACAGTCCGAGAGATACACCGCCAATACCGCTTCTTCTTGTGAGTATCGCTCCATGATAGAACTCATGGGGAAAGCGTATGGAAATAAGAAAATACACAAGTCCCATTAAGGTCTGTATTATTCCCCATGTACATTGCAAAAATATATAGACTGCATAACTGAGTATTCTGAGCATAACTATCACACCGTTCATGAAAAGTCTGTCAGATCAAGCTTTATATTTACTTTTCTGACATCCGTATTTTCTCAAATACTTTTTACCCTATTATGTATCACGGTCTGAACTATTAAGAAAAACACACCTTACCCGATGCTCAGACATTGAAACGGAAAAGAACGATATCTCCGTCCTTCATCACATAATCCTTGCCCTCACTTCTGACAAGACCCTTTTCCTTTGCGGCTGCCATTGTGCCGCATTCCATAAGATCATCAAATGCAACGACCTCGGCACGGATAAATCCTCTTTCAAAGTCCGAATGTATCTTTCCGGCAGCCTGCGGAGCCTTCGTACCTTTCTTTATCGTCCATGCACGAACTTCGGGCTTGCCTGCGGTGAGATATGAGATAAGTCCCAGCAGATCATAACAAGCTGTGATAAGTCTGTCCAGACCGGACTGCTCAAGACCCATTTCGGATAGGAACAATTCCTTCTCCTCATCCTCCATGCCCGATATTTCCGCCTCTATTTCAGCACAGATCGGAAGTACTGCGGCATGCTCACTGTCCGCAATTTCCTTTACCATATCAAAATACTTGTTGCCTTCGACCTTGCCGTCCTTGAAATCGCTGTCACTAAGGTTTGCGGCATATATTATGGGTTTATTTGTCAGCAGCGCAACTCCTGAAAGCAGCTCCGCTTCCTCGGGAGTACATTCAACACTGCGGGCGGGCTTACCCTCGTCAAGCGTTTCCCTGACCTTTTTGAAGAAATCAAGATCAGCCTGATATTTTTTATCACCCTTCAAAAGCTTCTGAGTCTTGTCTATCCTTCTGTCGATCATTTCAATATCCGAAAGGATAAGCTCCACATTGATAGTGTCTATATCTCTTTTTGGATCAATGCTTCCGTCAACATGGATGATATCATCATTTTCAAAGCAGCGAACAACATGAACTATTGCGTCTACCTCACGGATATTTGCAAGGAATTTATTTCCCAGACCTTCGCCCTTTGATGCGCCCTTTACAAGACCGGCTATATCAACAAATTCTATCGTGGCGGGAGTATATTTTTCGGGGTCATACATTTGTGCAAGCTTGTCAAGTCTTGCATCCGGCACAGCAACAACGCCAACATTAGGCTCTATCGTGCAGAACGGATAATTTGCAGACTGCGCTCCCGCATTTGTTATTGCATTAAAAAGCGTACTTTTGCCGACATTCGGAAGTCCTACGATTCCTAATTTCATTTTATTTCACTTCTCCTTTGTTATAAAAACAGTAGCCGATCGTAAAAGTCAGACACCTTTCGCCATTTTACAATTGGCTGTATAAAAACAGCTTTACGCTGTTGATTGATCGTTAAATGCATATTTCCAACCAGCAGCAGTCAAGGCAAACCTGCGCCGGATTACCGCTGCTGATTATTTTCTCTCTTACAGTATCACGCAAAACCGACCATCTGTATTGACCGTCCTGCTCAAGTCCGGCAGTCTCTGTGCAGCGTCTGTCAATACCCGATACTTTTTCGGCTGTTCTGCATACTCCCCCGATATTCTCCGGACAGCAGCGGCATATATCGTCACAGCCTTCAGTAAGCTGTACAACCGGATCAGTTTCCTCAAGTATTCTTACAAGCTCTGACAAATTATTTACAAATTCTTTATTATAGCCTTTCCCCTCAAAAAACTGTATGCACATACAATGATGAGGGCGCAGACTTATTATCTCTTTATTATTCATCAGTCAGCCTCTAAAATGGTAATTTGCCAAATAAGCTTTAATAGCTGTCTGTTATTCCGGCTTCTTCTTTTTCTTTTTAAAGGAACGCAGCATATTTCCGCTTTTGCTGATAAGCCTTTTAAAATCATCATTATAGAAAATGATGTCCCCTGCCAGGGTCAGTACACATGCAACAACAGTTGTTCCAACTGCAGCCAATATCCATGACGTAACATTATCCGCTTTTACGTTAAAGCAGAACCTTGAAATAATATTCGTAAGAACCAGTATTCCTAAAAATACAATCGTATGACCGATAAAAGGGGTTATTTTTCTTTTAAGTACGTTTTTTGACATATATAATACATACTGTATCGTTCTGAACAGATTTGCACAAAGCGTTCCTATCGCAACGCCTACAAGACCGAAAATAAAAACGCACGCTACGGAAATAACTATATTGAGTATCGCCTCAAGAAATGCGCCGTTTCTTGTCTGCTTGAAATGACCCGCAACCGTTACTATATTCTGATAGGGTATACGAATACAGCTGAATGCACCCGCAAGCGTTATCACCATTGCAAATACAGGCTGATTATAGAGGAAAGTCTGTTTTGCTGCGTCATGCTCGGCATAAAGCATTGCAAAGGATACAAACATTACCGTCATTACAGAATAGAATACGGATACAAGCGAAAACACGATAAGCTCATATATCCTGAAATTCTTTTCCATAAGCTCAAATTCCTTGCGGGCATACATATTCCCGAAGGCTGCGCCGAAACCGTTAATGAAGGTATTTATCAGCTTCCTCATACCGAGGATTATCATATTATAAGTTGTATATACCGACACAATGGCCATATCGCCAAGGCATACCGTCAGCACCATTATATCAGTATTTGTATTTACAAAATTCGCCACCTCATGCCCGAGTGCGTCCCATCTCTGTTTAAGAGCCGACTTGTCGGGTTCAACATTTTTCAGCAGCTTATATTTATGTTTTGCATAAAGATTTATTGCTATCGGATTTATCAGAAAAACAAGTGCGCTTCCAAGCTTGACCCAATGTATCCCGTTTCCTGAATTGATAAGAATAACAGCAACTACAGTATTAAGTATCGTTGTGAACATTCGTATTATCGAGAAAACGCATTGTCTCTGATCTGCATTAAGCAGCATTTCATATGTAAAACCGAAAAAATATTCTCCGAATGTGCCTATGCTGATAATTACAACAAGCGACGCCGTATACCAGAAATCAAGCTGGTTATTCTCGTCAACGAAATCCTTCATATATATTCCGAAACCGATGGCAAACAGCACCATAAGCCCCAGAAATATAATGGCGATCTTTTTCATGAAATTGCTTGTTGCTTTCACTATGGCGCTTATTTTTTCAATATCGTTTTTTGCAAGCGCCTTATAAAGAGCCGCCCTTGTAACGCCGCCGACTCCTGCTTTCATCAGCGCTATGCAAGACAAAAACTGTACTATTGCCTGTGTAACGCCGTTTGTCGGACCGCCGAATCCGTCTATGATAAGCTTCGGCAGTATAAGACCGCATATTACAGCTACAGCCTCATATGCAAGCCCCGACACTGTATTTATCAATGCTTTTTTACTCCGCACTTATCTATCACTTCTCTCCGACAGCTCCCGCAAGATATGCCTTCGCCTTTTCTCTTTCTTCCGTTATCCTCTTATTAAGAGCATCCTTATCATAATGCGTCTGTGAAAAGTACTCCCCTATATTTACCGCATCCTCCGCCATGAGCTGCGGCACTTCAAAAAATCTCAGCAGCTCCGATACCTTTGTATTACCTCTCGGCAGCGCAAGAAACTCCTTATTGAATATAAGCGACAAAGCAGCACCGTGAAATGTATCGGTAACTACATATGACGCCTTCATGAAATAATCTATCGCTTTAAGCGGATCGGCAGGCTCCTGTATATCACACCAGCCTAAATTATGAGGAAATGCGATAAGCTTTTTCCCCTTCGCTTCTGCAAAGGTCTTTATTGCCTTTTTATCATCCTCTGTAAACTTTGACCCCGCTGAATATACAAGTATGAAATCCTCATACGGACAATTCTTTTTTATCCGCTTATATTCATCCATCGGTATCAGAAAGGTCGGGTCACAGCAGATCGTTACAGGCTTATCGGTATATTCTGATATCAGTCTGCGTGAATATTCATCCCTTACCGATACAGCGGACATATTTTCCAAAGCCTTTTTTGCAAAAGGCGTTTTTTCCATATCCTCATTTGTGCTTGTATTGACGGACGGCGCATAGGAAATTATCCTTCCGGGAAGTCCGCTGCCCCAGAACACGGGTGCTTTCCTCATATCCTCTCTTGAAACATTCCATATTTCATCACTGCCCAGAACAAAAACGCTCTGTTTTTCCATTTCAGACATATTCATCGGGCATATGGGAAAGGCTTTCAGCGCTCTTTCAAAATTAGCAAGCTTTTTTCTCTCAAAGCTGACCTGTCCGAATTTACCCTTCTTTACGCTCCTGAATGCCTTGCGCAGAAATGTGCGGCGGTTCTTTTTTACGCCCGTTTTAAGAAAGCTTACCTCATGCCCCATTTTTTCAAGAGTATATTTCAGCCCGTATGCCTGAAGGTAGCTCCCGCAGTTGGTGCTGTTATATACGGTTACTATACATAGCTTCAATTTTATTCCCTCGTCTTATAAGTGCTTTTCTATCTCAAATGAATAATCCTTATGTACATCGCCGCCCAGAGTCGCCGCTTCCTCCGGATCTATACCGTTCTGAAATAATACAAAGGGCAAGGATACCTGATCTCTTTTCAAATGATCCCGGAATTCGGCAAACCATGCCTCCATCACCTTTATACATTCAGGTCTGTTATGCTCACGCACTATGAAATCACAGGCAAGCAGTCCGTAATTCTCCGGAAATCCCGCTTCTCTCAGACGACTCGTATATCTGTCGATATTCTCCGCCGTTTCCTTTCCTAAAAGACGGCATACCTTTGCTTCCACATACGCACAGGTTCTCTTTGAATGGCGGAAATGACTGAATCCGTACTTTGACATACGGTTCACATGCTCGGTAAAATCGCTGTAAATGCGTATATTACCGTCAAGATATACCGAATATTTATAATCTTTAAAAATTTTATGCGGATTGATCTTGAAGTAGCGGTTTTTAAGTGCAGGCGAAAAATCCTTTACTTCATCATAATCGGCAACATCTATCCTTTTCCATGCGCTGTCACCAGGTATCTCAAAATCCGTTACAGCGTAATAATCTATATTATCCGGGTGAACAAAAGGCTCCCGCAGACTGTCATAGCCGCCTGTTATACAGGTATATACGGCTATGCGGTCATTGCTGAAATAATTTGTATCGCTTCTGTCGTTTACAGAACAGGGCAGATCAGGATAGCTTGTTGCTTTGTTTCTTTTTCCCGTTATCTTATCTGTCAGTCTTGATCTCAGAGTTCTCTTTTTACGCATATACTGCCTTCTGCCGGCAAGATAGACAGGGCTTGTCAGAACTTCCCTTTTTTCCCTGACCAGCTCTTTTATGGAGTTCATATATTCTATATAAAGCTTCTGAATTTCCTCATTGCAGTACAGCATTATTTTAAACTCCTTTTTTCGCTTTTTCTGTTTTTCATGTTCTCTGTTCCTAAAATAACCACCATCAGCGGTATAAGTGCATAAAGACGGAAAAATGTTACCTGACCATATTCAAGTATCAGCAGTGTGATCATTAATGTTATGCCGAGAACATTCCATACTGATTTGTTTTTATCAACACTTAAACTGAACTTGGGACCGACAAAGCCGATATTCAATCCCATAAAACCAAGTATATTCTTGACATAGAATATATAATAAAGTACAAATCCAATAAGACCAAGGTCTGCAAGCAGCTCAAGATAATTATTATGTGCATAAAGCTGCCACTCGTTGTAATTAAGGAAACAGTAATAACCGACTCCTATAACAGGATGATCCTTGAAAACATCAAAAGCAATTCTCATGACCTCAGCCCTCTGATATACGCTGTAATCAACTTTTCTGTCGACCTGCATACTCAGCATTTCTTTAATTGCAACAACTGTTTTCTGTCCTATCAGATTATAAAGGAAGTTATTATTCAATATCAGCCATAGTATAAATGCAAAGACAGCTAAAACCAGTATTACTCTTCTTATTTTTTTTGCCAGCTTTCCTCCCTTGGGAGAAATAATATACATCACAAGAAATGTCAGCAGCGATGCGACAAGCACCTTACGGCTTCCCGATATGATAATATTTACCACAATAAATGCTGCCGGAATATAAAACAGCTTATTGATATTATATGCAAGAAACAGTACAACGCACAGAACAAGCGCAAACTGAGTTGTAAAGTGATTATAGTTTACTCCAAGTCCCGTACCGTAAAGTCTTGTATTGTTTTCAGAAAAAATTGATGCAATATTGGTATTGATAAGCGCCCTTACCGTTACAAATATTTCAGCCGTTACCATAGATGTGATAAGGCTTCTTCCCGTATTACCTCGTTTGAGATATATTGAGATACACAGGAATGTAATTACAAGCGGTACGAATGTATTGGCAAACGTTTCTAATATAAACGGTTTATTTCCGTGAGTAGCCCATACAAAGGATATTCCGCAAAGCCCCATTACAAGGCTGTACCATATGATAAACTCTTTGCCCGAGTTTGTGAGACTTACAAGACCGCTTTTTCCGCTGATAATTATAAAATATAATAATACAAAAATTGATACCACCAAAGATAAAATATCATCATAACCGGTATTGGTATGAAATCCAAGCTGCATTAACAATACCAGCCAGATCATAAAATTATCAGTCTTGATCCTTGAAAACATATGCTGCCTCCCTTTTTCAGATTTTCCCCTGCATTACCCTTTTCCATGTTCCATAGAAAATATGCAGCTTTTTATTGTTATCTATCATTCTGTCATATTCATCGAAAAAATTCGACGGGTATGCCGGAGCTTTTCTGAAAGCAGCTTTTAACCCCCGCAAACGATGCTTCATTGCAGCTTTTCGCATGAACTGATATTTCTGTGCCTGTCTGAGCTTTTCAAGAGACGCATTATCGTCTATAAAGATATATCCCGCCTTGAAAGCTTCCTTTACAAGGCTATCCCCTTTGTCACTTCTTGAGAATATGAAATTTCTTCCCTCATGCTCGCTGCAGTCAGGCTCGCCGTCCGGCAGAAGGTACCATGCATCTCCGCATGATACATCCGCAAGCTCACCAACTCCGTCAACACAGAAGCGGCACATTCTGCGGATATCTCTTCCTAAAGTATCTCTCCAGCATGAACGGTAATCTATTCTTCCCGTTTCACCCTGCTCAGACCATGCCGTAGCATATCCCGGCCAGCCGTTTCCTCTGTACTGCAATTTAGTGCATTGTGATTTATCGGGGCAATTCAGCTTTTTAAGAAGACTCAGATTTGCCTTTTCACTCGGCGCACCGGCGCAGAAAAATGACAATGTATATACAAACTTATCCTTCAGTTCCTTATGATCCTCAATATAATTATGCAGTATCCTTATATCGCATGGTTTGCCGACAAAAACATAATGCTTATCATCTTCCAGAAACCTTTTCAGCCCTGAAAACGGCATAGACGAGCAGTATCTTGAACCGCATCTGTCTATAAGCTCCTGCACATCCGTTGTGCAGTAGACCTTTCCCAGCGTAACATTTTCTCTGCTCTGTGCAAACTGGATAATACCGTCCGCAAGCTTTTTTTCCAGTATATATTTACAAAGCGCAGTAAGCACTCCGCCGCTTGACGCCATATAGCGTATATCCTTATCCGTACTCCAGCCGAGATACTTTCCCTTATATCCGCCCCAGATCTCACTGCGGCTCATATCCTCCAGCTCCCGTCCGTTTACAGGACAAACTCTGCGGCATACCTCAAGCACGTCTTTGCTGAATTTATCGGGATAATAAAATCCGTCCTCCTCCATTTTCATGCTTGCTCCCTCAGCGACCTCACAGCACAGACCGCAGCCTGCACAGTAGTCGTGGTAGTATTTTTCTTCCTTCATCGTCCATTTCTCCATTTTACCCGGACTATTCAAAAATCACTTTGCTATAATCCCTGAGCATCTTTTCCTTCATTTGTTC
This sequence comes from Ruminococcaceae bacterium UBA2806, assembly GCA_002351795.1. Taxonomy (GTDB): domain Bacteria; phylum Bacillota; class Clostridia; order Oscillospirales; family Acutalibacteraceae; genus UBA1213. The sequence goes on from DEHG01000026.1 coordinate 21,362, forward strand.
AAGTTCTTTGCTGAATATTTTTATATCATCCGAAAGCTTTTCCCTTTCGGTTATATGCTCTATTGTCCTTTTCACGGCTTCATCCGTTTCCCACTTGTTTCCCGATATTACATACGGGTAATCAAGACTGTCAAAAAGTCCCTCGAACTTGCGGCTGTATGAAAACGGTATCGTTGCAACACCCGAAGAATAGGCGGCAATAGTAGAATGCATCCTTGCGCCGATAAATACATCCATACCCGAAATATATGATTTAGCCTGCATAGGACTTTCAAAAAACGGTGCAAGCTTTATCTGCGGATATTTCTTTGCAAGCTCACAGCTTACCTCCCAGTCATTATCGGGGACATCCTTCTGATCTTTATATATAACATGGGGTATGAGATGTATCTGATATCCGCTGTCATCCTTATATTTTTCTATAACGCTTGTTATATATTCCTTATAATCGACCGTAAGACCGAACTGGTTATTTCCCGTATAACCGCCGTTCCACAAAAGTCCCGAAACATTTATACCGATATGCGTCTTTCCCTTTTCCTGCGATATTTTCTCATACGGCAGGAAAAAGGCAACATCCGTTGTAAGTATCGGCTCTCTCTTTCCGAGCTTTGCGGCGATAGCAAGAGATCTTTCATCCCTTGCAAAAACCTCTTTGCTTTTTTTAATGACCGATGCCGCCCACATACGGCACATACCGCTTTTATACGGTCCGTATGTCTGACTTCCCAAGACAAGGGGCGTTTTCTGTTTCAGCACCATCTGCTTGAACATGGTGCGCTTAATAAATCTTTCTTTGCCGTAAATATCCGTAAAGCTGTCGCCCATTGTAAAATCAAATACAACGTCACATTCCCTTATAGCGTCATTTGTCTGTTTTTTATGCGACTTATTCTTGAAGCCGAGACGCACAAAGGAATAATCTATGTTTTCATACTGCACCTTCAGCGGGGTCTTATCATCCGACTGAAATATTATCCTTACATCAAAGCGCACATTATTCTGCTTTGCGATATCCTCCAGAATATTCATGAAGGAGTAGGACAGCGCCGAACAGCCCAAATTGCCCGAATGAAATGCAAGTCCCATTAAACCTATTGTCTTTTTTTCCATATACATTCCCTTTACCAATTACTAAAGACTTTTCTTATTCATCATACATAGAAATAAGTATCTTTATTGAAGCTATAAGATTCTTATAATAGAATTCCCTCTTTTTCCTGCCGCTTTTCTGAGCGGTGTCAGTCGAAACATCTTCCTTGTGATAAATTGCATATGACGGGTCATATACGCTTTTCAGCTTATTATTTATAAGGCTTTGATACAGTATATCCTCTTCACCGTACATAAACGTCTTATCGCAAAGCCCGTCAAATCTGTCAATATATTCCCTTGAAAATACCATAAAACAGCCGTGTATCGAAACATCATAATATTTCCTGTAATGATCGCACAGTTTCGGACGTCTGCCCCTTTTCAGGATCTTTTTCCTGTATATGATGTAAAGCCATCTCAGGTGCATATTCTGAAATTTAAGAAAATTCTCATAATCCCTTAGAAAATCCTCTGCCTCAGCCTTTGTCAGCGGTTTCATCCGTGAAGGACTTGAGCCGTATCTGCCGTCCTTTGTAAGAACCATTGGGCCCCATACGGCAAAACGGCTTTTTTCATACTCCTCATCAAGTCTGCGAAGCATTTCATCCTGAAAAATAATTATATCATTATTGCTTAAAACAATATATCTGCAATCAAAATTTTCCTTGGCATAGCGGAACCCAACATTGTTCCCGTTAGCAAACCCTAAATTTTTTTCGTTGCATATTACGGTAACGCATTTTTCATTTTCATACTGCTGTCTGAGCTTTTCACCCGAACCGTCGGGAGATGCGTTATCCACAACTATTATGTGTATCCTGTCCGTGTCATTATGAGCCATAACGGATTCAACACATTCAACAGTATCATTTGCCGCCATGTAATGCAGTATTACAAAGGCAATGTCAATTTTCTTTTTTTCCATATTTATCACACACTTCTTCATAAAGGCTGTAAATATTTGCGGCATTGACGCTGCGGCTGAAACATTCCTCAGCCTTCTTTTTTGCCCTTTGCGAAATATCATTTAATCTTTCTCTGCTGTTATACACCTTTATGATCGTATCACGCAGAGAAACTATATCACCGCTTTTATATAAAAAGCCGTCTGTACCGTCATCAATAAGCTCCGGATTTGCACCCGAATCCGATGCAATAACTGCAAGACCGCTGTACATATGTTCAACAGTCACCCTGCCGAACGCCTCGGCATCGGAACAAACAAAAGCGCACTGGTACTGCGGCAGCACCTTCTCTATTTCATTGCTGTAGCCGCAAAAACGGATCCTTTCGCTTATCCCGCCTATATCTGCAAGTTTTTCAAGTGTTTTGACATAGCCTTTAACACCGCTGCCGTAAAAATCCGCATATATATGTCTTCCTACCTCTTCGGGCAGCATAGATATTGCCTTTATAGCCTGCGCCTGACCCTTGGTCGAGCATATTGTGCCTGTAAAAATAAAATGCAGATCCTCACCGCTGAAATCATGCTGTATATTCCTATCAAATCTTTTAAGATCAATACCGTTATATATTCTTTTTATCCTGCCGCTGTCCAGTCCCTTATTTACCCAAACATTTTTAACTGCATCTGAAATAGCGACAAAATATCCGTTTATCCCGTTCATATATTCAATTGCATTCTTTCTGAGAAAGGCGCAGTCATAATCCTTATCGCTGAATTCTCTGATATGCCATATATGGGGGATATTGTATTTAAGACTAAGCTCCTGACCTATATCATCACGGTTTACATTCGTATGTATAAGATCAACTTTTGAAAAATCTATTTTTTCTTCAGCTTTTTTTATTGCGCTTTCAAATCTTTTCCTTCTTCTCACGCCGTAATACGGACGCAGAATGAATTTGACCGTTTTTCTCGGAAGTGTACTGCCCTTATAAAGCATGAACGGATCGTGACCGACAGCATATGTTTCTATTCCGTTTTTTTTGCAGAATTTCGTAAGCTTGTTTTCTCCCTGAGTAAGTATAACAGGTTCGACTCCATGCTCATCCCTGAGCGTCAGCACCATTTCCATCAATGAATAGAATGCCCCGCCCTTTTCATTCTTATTTGCAACATATACTACCTTCACGTTCTCACTTCCTTTTTATGCCCTTAAAGCTTTTTCAAAAATATTTTAAGCTTTACAACTTCGTTAAGGCTGGAGCTGCGGAAATCAAAATCCTTGCTTCCGAGCAGCTTCATCCAATTGCCCGCTGACTGATCGTAATTGCATATTTCCTCCGTCAGCGCTTTATATTCAGGCGTCATTCTGTCGCCGTAACATTCAAGCAGATTTCTGCACTGCTTTTGTATCTCGAATACATCAAGGTATCTCTTTACCTGACGCATCTTTCCCTTCATGCCCTTATTCAGCCCCGCAACATTGCCGCCGTGCTGACGGTAATTTATATGCGCCGCCTTATCTGCAAAATAGTCCCCGCCAAGCGCAAGACATATCTTGAAAAGCCAGCTGTCATGCATAAGTATGAATTCTGGATCGGCGCTGTTTGCCGCATCGACCAATGCCCTGTTGAATACAGCCGTACATCCCGCAACATTGCTGATAAGGAAATTAGTATGCGGACTTCTGTCCGCTGCAATAGTATGGACAGACAGAAGTTTAAGCTTTTCATCAACAAGACGCTGACCGCAGTAATACATAAGCGGCTTTTCATCATTCCCGTCATACATCTCATCAAGCTCCGTTACAGCTATAAGCAGCTTGTTTTCATCCCATACGTCATCCTGATCGCAGAATGCATAATAATCAGCCTGAGGCGCATTTTTCAGCAGATCAAGATAGCCCTTCTGTACATTGAGATGCTCTCCCTTATACCATTTCAGCAGACCTCTTTCCTGATAATCGTCAAGTATAAGAGTGGTGCTGTCCTTTGAGCCGTCATCCCTTACAAGTATATCTACATTGACGCCCTTCTGTTCAAGCAGGCTGTCAAACTGCTGTTTAAGATATTTTTCTCCGTTATAGGTCGCAAGCAGAACGGCTACTGTATGTTCCTTTTCCGCTGTACGCTCATATCTTTGTGAATCAACGTGCTCTATCGGTATGATATACATAGCCCTTTTTCCCTCATGGACAGAATCTATGCATACCTTGTCGCCCTTTCTGTTCCATCTCGGATGAAGATCACAGCGGCAGTTGTTGTCATATTTAAATGGTGAAAATACCCTCGCTATCCTTCTTGCACGGTCGTCCTCCTCCGTACAAAGATATACAGAGGCAATACGCTTCCTGTTCGGGTAAGTATCGGTGATTATCATTGTTCCGTCAGGCGAATAGCTGCAGTGACCGTCTGTTTTAAGCTCCGGCCAGTACATACGGTATTCCTGTGTCTTATCCTTCATAAGATAGTAATGATCTCCCGTATCCTTCTTACGCAGAAATGAAAGAATCTCTTCATTGTTTTTCCAGAAGCAATGCGATACAAATACATCATCGCTGAGATTGTACATCTGCGTACCGTCAACATTTACGGTAACAAGTCTTGTATGCTTTCTGCCCTTCTGAAACCAGCGGTGAAGCACCATAAAACGTTTTCCGTCAGGACTTATCATAAGGTGGTTTACCTTATGTTCGGCAGCCTCCATGCTTTCATCAGGCTCGAATGCCGCCATATCAGTATAATTAAAAAGCACCTCGACATTCCCCGACGGGATATCCATTTTCCATATACACGGCAGATCGGGACAGAAATCATTTTCGGTAGTTTCCGGAAGATTTGAATACCCGTATCCCGGGCGCAGCCTGTGAAGGCGTGAAAAGTCAAGAGACAATGCAAAGCTGCCGTCCCTTGACACATCGTATACGGGCATGGGGAGTACCTTCTCCTCTTCCCTTTCCTTGAAATTATATATGACGGAGCAATATTTTCCGTCACGGAAATCATTGTATATAATTCTTGTCCCGAAATCAGGCCCCATCCACTGAGCCATGCAGCTCTGCTGTACATTCCATGAACGGGTCATCCCTATACGGTAGAATTTGTTATTATCGTGTGTATCTATCACACCAACAATGCCCGCTTCCTTCGGCGCAACAGATTTGTAAGCCTTTTTTACTTTAACAGCTATCATAAATCTGTCCTCTGCGTCCCACGGAGATTTGTCATAATAGCCGTAAAAATATTCATAACCATCCTCAGGCGTCACACGGATGACTTCGCCCTCACTTTTGAATTTTTCCCCGGACGCTGCAACGCTTGCCAGCTGGTACATTCTTTTGCAGGAACGCTTGACAGCGGGAAACTGCTCCAGCGCTCTCTTGCCGGCATTCTCTATTTCCAGAAATCCCATAATCACCAATTCTCCTGAATAAAATTATCTATCATATTTACTATACTCATAGGATCTTTATTTTCCCACGGTACAGTTCCGTCACGGCCTTCATATATCTTGCGGAAACATTCGCCCAGATCGTCAAGCTCCAAATCAGCCATCAGAACATAGTTATTGCTGCTGAATGCCTCGTTATTCTGTATCTGATGATCGTTTATATGCTCGCCGTATTTTTCAAGACGTGTGACGGCTATCACCTTTTTACCCTCATTCAAAGCCTTCATAATAGAACCGGATGCGCCGTGACTGACAACTATATCCGACTCTTTCACCTTTTCCAGAAACTCTTCCTGTGTGATAAAATCCTTATATTCATAATGCTTAGGTTTATAAGCTGACGTGCCTGTCTGAGCAAACATAGGCTCGGTAAGCTCGCCTTTTTCATAAAGCTCGTCAAGCTTTTTAAATAATCTGTCAAACGGATAATTTCTCGATCCAACAGTGACAAAAATNNNNAATAATCATCGCCATTCCCCCGGCTTATCATACATCTATACATCGGCTTTGCGCTACCTGAAGACCGCAAAGCATTTATTATTCTTTTCCAAAATTTGTATCTTAACTTTCCTGTCAATACAGGCAGCCGCCGTATACGGCTTTTTTATAATGTTTAAGCTGGGATTTCCACTGTACTATAAACAGATCCGAATGTTTTTCCATGATGCGTCCCGCAACAGTAGGCATATCCGCCCTTCCGAAAGTCTCTATAAATACAAATTTCTTTTTAGTCATTCTGCAAAGCAGATAAAAAGGATAGGCGACCATTGTCCCTGTTGTTATAACAAAATCCGGCTTTTCCTTTATCCATATTTTCAATGCACGGAATGAATTGACTATCATCTTGAATATCATCAGCTTATCCTTGAGATCAGTCTGTATCATCATATATTTTGCGCTGCTTTCAAACTGAGTTTTTTCCGTTACAAAAAATCCGTCATATTTATCGATCAGTGGTTTAAGTCTTTTCAGCTGTTCCCAATGTCCTCCGGATGACGACACAAGACAAAGCCTTGGTGTTTCATGCTTATGCTTCATACTACAATTCCTTCCAAAAATACAGCGCCCTGCACTGCATACATTATTAATAATCGCTCTCTGACACAAATAACCTATCATACATTATAGCTAATCATATACTGTTATATTGTATAACGAAAACACTTTTTTGTCAATAAAAACACTTAAAGCACTGCCCTACAAACACTTGTTAAACACAGCTTTATTTTTGTTAAATATGCATTATTTCCGAAAAGCAACATATAATCGTATCAAGAAAAAATCCTCTCCGTCTGCATAAAGCAGAAAGAGAGGATTGACCCGCAGTATACGGCTCAGAAAAATAATTTACTTGTCGGTTCTTCATCATCGGGCACAGTATTTCTTAAAACGGTAAAACGTACAGGGTCATAGGGCAATAAAAACTGCGAGGGCATGATTCTTGCATTCATAATCCCTCTTCCGTTAATGCCATCATATGGATCAAAAGGTGTTCCCGATACAAAATATCCCGATCCCGAAGAAAAATTTCTGCGTTCCATATCAATATCACCTCAGATAATTATTAAGACCGGCAAGAATAAACTCTTCCTTAAACGCTCCGCCAAAAGCCGTTTGAGGAAATGCCTTTTCATGCCCGCTTTGATATTATATGCACAGATATTTTTGAATAATCGTTATCGGAATTATTTCGTAGCCTTGTACATGATATGACGCAAAGGTTAATTGTTTATTGTGAAAGTGAGTGATAAAGTGGCAGCCTGTTTTTTTACACAAAAGCTGAAAAGACGGCTTATAGTTTGTCTTATCGGTATTATTGTAATGATAGTATCAATTACCGCCGTTTTTATTCACGGGGACACAGATCATATTGAATATAACGGAAAGAGCATTTTGTTGAGGGCGGAAAGCATACAGGATCAAAGAGAATTTGCATCTGAGATGGGAATTAAGCTAAGTGAAAATCCCGTCATGATACAAAAGGTCAGGATACCCGAAAGATTCAGCAAAGTATATAATGAATACAATGAAGAACAAAAGAAAGCAGGATTTGATCTTACAGAATACAAAGGAAAAAAATGTACATTATATACCTATGCGATCAAAAATCCCGTAGAGAGCAGAAAGGAATTTTACGATATTCTGATCAGTGAAGGGAAGATCATCGGAACTGATAAAAATATTAACAGGACCTTATCATAAGCCTTGTTATGCCTTACTATATCATTCTGCTGTTATTACGGATATTGCCTATCAGAGAAATAATTAATACAAATAATAAATTTATCTTTACAAAAACAATTTATTGTTTTATAATTAACTTTTAGTGAGGTGATAAACTTGAGAAAACCCGTAAAAACATCAGCTATTATTATTTTTATGCTTTGTTTGATATTTTTTACAGCCTGTTCAGTCAGTAACGCTGAAATGACCGCAGAAAACAGCCATATTCTCATCTCGGAAGACGTATCCGCAAATGCATCATCGGATCATCCCGAACGATCATCTGACGAAGCAGCAAAGAAAGACTCAGAAGAAAGCACAAAAGCTGTTTCAAAAGATAAAACGTCATTCAATGTGCTCGATAAACAAACAGACACAGGCAATTTCAAAAATTTATCATATTGGGCAAAGGATAAGAAAGAAATAAAAATATTTGCAAAAGCGTCCATAGAGAATAAGGATCTGCGCTATGCATTCTATTTCAGAAGAAAAGCAAACAAGAAATGGAATCCGATAGGGAATGAATTTGCTAAAAGAACAACCGCCGGGTTTACCGCAGCGGATGGCGTAGATTATCAGGTGAAAGTCATTATCAAGGACAAGAATGACAAGACCGTCTCAAAAAAATTAAATATTGACGGTAAATTTTCCAAACTTACCAATAAAACAAAAATAAAAGACGGCGATCTTAAACTTGGCAAATCCCTCAAAATAGCGGCAAAGTGTGAGGGCGGTAAAGGACCTTATACATATGCCTATTATTTCAAGCGCAAGGATAATAAAAAATGGAATTCCATAGGCGAAGAGTTTACCGATAATACCGAAGCTAAATTCAAGCCTGCCGCCGCAACCGAATATCAGGTGCGTGTCGTTATAACAGACAGCAACGGACAGGCAGCCGTTAAAAAATTTGATGTCAATGCAGTAAAGTAACACTATAAAATAACAAAACCACAAGAGGAACTTTCTTCGTCTTGTGGTTTTATTTTATGTATCGGTGATCAGAATTTGCGGTATTTTTTTACAGGTCGGTATGTTTTCTTGCGTCTGTTGTAAACTGCAACTATAATAATATATATCAGTACAAGAGCAACAACAGCTGACGCCGTAATAATAAACCATTTTGAAGAAGCAATTTTTTTCAGTCCGTCCGCAGCTGTAAGAAGATCGCTTCGTTCTACCGTTTCGCCCGCAAGCAGATCAACGGTCGCAAGCTGCTGGTTGGCATAGCTAAGCGTAACAGTACCTATCTTATCACCTGATTTTACAGGCGCATCTATCTGCTCCGGAACATTGTATTTCTTGTCAATGCTTTCAATATTGACATCGTAAGGCATAAGCTCGGTCAGACCCTTTGCGGGAACAAGCTGTATACTGTCCTTGTTCCATGCAAAATTGACCCGCACTTCCTTTACCAGTTCATTCTTATCCAGTATGGTTTTTATAGACAGATTATCAAACACCCATTCATACAAATTGACCGAATCTATCATAGCGCCGTTGTCATAATCATTTCCGTCTTTATCCTCATAAGGCGCACCATAGGCAACGCACAGATATGTATATCCGTCCTTTGCGGCAGTGGATACAAGACAGTAGCCGGAATCATTTCCTGTTGCGCCTGTCTTTATTCCGGAAGCGTATTCATAATAGTAATCGCCGCCTCTTAATTCATCTATCATATGATTTGTTGTGATAAGATATCTGTCTTCACCCAGACAATCCGATTCTGTCATATTGGATATCTCGTTGAATTCAGGCAGGGTCATTGCATATTTGGTTATCTTAGCCATATCCGCAACCGTTGTGAAATGGTTCGGATCGTTAAGACCGTGAGGGTTGGCAAAATGAGTGCCTGTACAGTAAAGCTCCTTTGCCTTTGCATTCATCATATCAACGAATTTTTCTATACTGCCCTTTCCCACATAATCGGCAAGTATAAGAGCAGCATCATTTCCCGACGGGATCATAAGACAGCAAAGCAGCTGATATATACTGAGCTTTTCCCCCGCTTTAATACCTGCTACGGAGCTTCCCGTACCATCGAGCATACTAAGAAGTCTTTCCTTGACGGTAACATATGTTTTTTTATAATCATTAACATTTTCCGCTGTAATGATATATGTCATGATCTTTGTAGTAGACGCAGGGAAACGTCTTGCGTTTGCCTCCTTTTCAAAAACTACCGTTTCCGTATCAAGATTTTCAAGATATACGGATTTGCTGTGCAGCTTGACATCAACATTAAATATTGCTGCGTCTGCCGACAGCGGTGACGGCAGTAAAAAGGCTGACAAAACTATAATAAAGGATAATACGGCGGATACAATTTTTTTCATACATCTTCATCTCCCAATGGCATTCTGCCGTTCCCATTTTTTGTCTGTTTATATATTTTACCTTATTTTGACGAAAATTACAAATATAAAACTGCTTAAATTTATATATAATATAACAAGTTTTTGTATGCATATTTGCAGTAAATGACAGACATTGATTTCTTCTGTTCTATGCTGCTTTCATCCCGAAGCATGAATAGTGAATAATTTTCAGCTGCCGACAAAAAGCAGGTATCAAGCGGCAAGCTCCGTGTTTAAATGAGCTTACAAGCTTTGATACCTGTTTATATATATCCCATACTGCGGATCCATATTTTATTCTGTATCATCAATATCTTCGGGCAGGGATTCTGCGCCCACAACCTCATGATGATAGGTCGGAACAGTCTCTGCTATAAGCTGCTCGACCTCATCCTTGCGGTTAGCCATAGCAGCAAAATACAAATGAGCTAAATTTTTCAGAAATACCTCTATACTGAATTCTATCGGTTTGCCGATATATATTTTCTTATTATCAGTTTTGGTTATGCCCTCTTCGTTCAGAAGCAGCTCTTCATACAGCTTTTCACCTGGTCGCAGACCTGTATATTCTATCTTTATATCCTCATGAGGACGGAAGCCTGAAAGACGTATAAGATTTTCCGCAAGCACCTTTATCTTTACAGGCTCGCCCATATCAAGAATGAATATCTCTCCGCCCTTTGCAAGACTTCCCGCTGTAAGCACAAGGGATACAGCCTCGGGTATTGTCATAAAGTAACGTATTATATCGGGATGGGTAACGGTAACAGGTCCGCCCGTTCTTATCTGCTCTTTGAACAGCGGAATAACAGAACCGTTGGAACCGAGTACATTCCCGAAACGCACAGCCACAAAATTTGTTTTGCTGCGCTTATCCATCATCTGTATTATCATCTCGCAGATACGCTTTGACGCACCCATTACGCTTGTCGGATTTACCGCCTTATCAGTCGAAATCTGCACGAAATTCTTTACATGGAATTTATCCGCCGTTTCAGCAAGCTTCAATGTACCGAACACATTGTTCTTTATCGCTTCCTCGGGATTCGTTTCCATAAGCGGAACATGCTTATGAGCCGCCGCATGGAATACAACATCTATATCATGTGTGCGGAAAATATGCTCCAGCTTTTTCCTGTCACGGACAGAGGCTATCTGCACTTCAAAGGAAAGATCGCTGCCGTGCTTGCGGATAAGCTCCTGCTGTATTTCATAAGCATTGTTTTCATATATATCCAATATGATCAGGTGTCTGGGATGCAGCCTTGCTATCTGTCGGCAAAGCTCCGAGCCGATGGAACCGCCGCCGCCGGTTACAAGAACAGTCTGACCTATAAGATACTTTCCGTATTTCTCCGTATCAAATACAACAGGCTCACGCCCTAAAAGATCTTCGACCTCAACCTGACGTATGGATGAGGTAATGGGTACGCCCGAGGTCATAAGATTATAAATATTCGGGATTATCTTTACTTCAAGATGTGTCTTTGTACACAGATCAAGTATTCGCTTTTTATCGGCAACACTTATCTGTGAAATTGTAAAGAGTATTACTTCTATCCCGTATTCATCGCAGATCTCCGGTATTTCATAGGTTGTGCCTACTACCTTGACGCCGGAAATGCGTCTGTGTATTTTTTCCTTGTCATCGTCAACTATGCATACAGGTATATATTCATTTGCAGGCGTCTTTGAAAGCTCGCTTAGAACAGACAGCGCACCCTCGCCTGCACCGATTATCAGCAGACGTTTTTTCGGCTTCTGTGCAAGCTCCCGCCGTTCCAGTATCTTATTCAGTCTGTATACGATACGGAACAGCATCATAAAAAACGATGACATAAGCGCAAAGGTTATATACACCCTTGTGCCCATATTGTAATCAGAAATGAATACGCCTATTACCATTGTGGTTATCATAAACGACAGATTTGCCGTCAGAGAGGCTATCGCCGCAATAAAGAAATCCTCTATATCGGCATATCTCCACAGCTTGTCATAAAGCCTGAACAGCAGGAACACAACAGTAAAGCATATATTTTCAATAAGCGCTCCCCAGAGAAAAACCGAGATATCTCCGGCAAGCAAAAGATTATTTTTATTTATCCCATAGGAAAGATACCATGAAAGATTCCACAGCAGCAGGTCACTGATGAAAAGTATCGTCCTGCGGTGCTTTCCTATTGCGCTGTATATTTTAAACATCAAGTCGATCATTCTCCATCCGAAAAAGCATGATTTTATTTACTGAAACAGAATCATTATACCTTACCATAATGATTATATCCCTTTTTCCGTTAAATTACAATAGTATATGTAAACTTCGGGCATTTTATACGTTTTTTGATATGACAATCACCATAATTTGCTCGCTTTTTGGCGAATATTATTCTAAAAAAGAATAATATAAAGTCTGTTCTGATATATAATATTAAATTGAATTGTAATACCATTAAAGAATATACATATATCAGATAAACGGAAGGAATGAGTAAGAGGAATGGTCAGAATAGGTCTTGATGTCGGATCAACCACCGTAAAATGCGTCGTTCTGGACGAACAGAATAAAATAATTTACCAGACATATGAAAGACATTACTCTCAGATAACGAGTAAAATATCAGAGCTTCTTAAAACAATAAAAACAAAGATACCGGCAGGTCAGCAGGCTGTTATTGCCCTTTCAGGATCTGCGGGCATGGGCGTTGCGGACGCCTGCGGAATAGATTTCATCCAGGAGGTATATGCAACAAGAGTTGCGGCAAATACCTTTATTCCCGGAACGGATGTAGTTATCGAGCTTGGCGGCGAGGATGCGAAAATACTTTTCCTTTCCGGCGGAATGGAAGTCCGTATGAACGGTTCATGTGCGGGCGGTACGGGCGCATTTATCGACCAGATGGCTACACTTCTTAATGTGCCCATTGAAAACCTCAATGAACTTGCCGAAAAGCATGAAAAAACATATACAATTGCCTCCCGCTGCGGCGTATTTGCAAAAACGGATATCCAGCCCCTCCTCAATCAGGGCGCAAGAAAAGAGGACGTTGCCGCAAGTATATTTATGGCAGTTGTGAATCAGACTATAGCCGGTCTTGCACAGGGCAGAGAAATAAAGGGAAAGATCGTTTACCTCGGCGGCCCGCTTACATTTATCCCGCAGCTCAGACTTGGCTTTGACAAGGCGCTTAAAACGACCGGTATCTGTCCGGAAAACTCGCTTTACTATGTATCACTCGGTGCAGCACTTTGCGCCGATAAATCAATAGATTTTGAACAGGCAGAGGAAAAAATAGAAAAATACAAGGGTACCGGCAATTTTGCGTTCAACAAGCCGCTTTTCAATAATGAACAGGAGCTGAAAGATTTCCGTGAAAGACACGCTAAGGCTAAGGTCGAAAAGGGCAGGCTTGAGGGCTATAAGGGTAAAGCCTTTATCGGCATAGACGCAGGTTCGACTACGGTAAAGGGTGTAGTTACCGATGACAAAGGCACTCTGCTTTACTCCGAATATATGTCCAACAGCGGAAACCCTGTTCCCATTGTCAAGAAATTCCTTGAAAACATTTACGATAAATGCCCCGGAATACGCATTGCAGGCTCCGCAGTAACAGGATACGGCGAGGAAATAATCAAAAATGCATTCGGCGTTGATTTCGGCGTTGTTGAGACGATCGCCCATATGACAGCGGCACAGAAATTCATGCCCGATGTTGAATTCATTATTGATATCGGCGGTCAGGATATCAAATGCTTTAAAATCAGAAACGGCACAATAGACAATATCTTCCTTAATGAAGCCTGCTCCTCAGGCTGCGGTTCTTTTCTGCAGACCTTTGCGAATGCGCTGGGCTACAGTGCCGAGGAATTTTCGCAGATAGGTCTGCTGGCAAAACAGCCCGTTGATCTCGGTTCAAGATGCACCGTATTCATGAATTCATCGGTCAAGCAGGCTCAGAAAGACGGCGCAACAATAGAGGATATTTCCTCGGGGCTTTGTCTGAGCGTTGTCAAGAATGCGCTTTATAAAGTTATCCGTGTTTCAAGCCCGAGAGAGCTTGGACGAAAGATAGTCGTACAGGGCGGCACATTCCTCAACGACGCTGTACTTCGTGCATTCGAGCAGGAAATGGGCGTGGATGTTATAAGACCCGATATATCCGGTCTTATGGGCGCATACGGCGCTGCGCTTTATGCAAAAAGCAAGGTAACAAAAAGCTATAAATCAACACTGCTTGATATAAAGCAGCTTGAAGCCTTTGAACATACCATTAAGGCTATAAACTGCGGCGGCTGCAGCAACAACTGCCGTCTTACCATAAACACTTTCAGCGGCGGCAGAAAATTCATTGCCGGAAACCGCTGTGAACGTCCTGTCACCAAAAAATCACCTGATGACAGCATGAACATATACCAGTACAAGCTCAGCCTTCTGAAAGAATATAAGGGCAAGGAAGGCGCAAAGCGTGGAAAGATAGGCATACCCCTCGGACTGAATATGCTGGAGCTTCTTCCGTTCTGGCATACCTTCCTTACAAAGCTTGATTTTGAGGTGGTCGTATCCCCCTTCTCAAACAGAAAGCTGTATCTCCATGGTCAGCAGACCATTCCTTCGGATACTGTTTGCTTCCCCGCAAAGCTAATCCACGGTCATGTACAGTGGCTGCTTGATAATGATATAAAACAGATATTCTATCCGTGTATGTCCTATAACTTTGACGAGCATTTAGGCGACAACCATTACAACTGTCCTGTCGTTGCATATTACCCGGAGGTAATTCATGCAAATGTAAGGGAAATACAGAATATAAAGTTTTTCCATGAATTTGTCGGCATACACAGACCCAAGGATTTCCCCAAAAAGATACACGCAGAGCTTCTGAAATATTTCGGAGATATCTCGCTCAGAGAAGTAAAAGAGGCTTCAAAGGCTGCATATGCGGAATATGAAAGCTATATGAAAAAGATCCGTGAAAAGGGAAATGAGATCATTGAAAAAGCAAGGAAAGAAGGCAGGACAATAATCGTTCTTGCGGGCCGTCCCTATCATGTTGATCCCGAAATAAACCACGGAATTGACAAGCTTATAACAAGCTTCAATGTTGCCCTTGTATCCGAGGATATAGTCAGCAATAAGGAAGCTAAAAAAGTAAAGACCAGTGTTCTCAACCAATGGACATACCATTCAAGAATGTATGCCGCTGCGGAATATGTCAGCCACTTCAAGGATATGGAGCTTGTACAGCTTGTATCATTCGGCTGCGGCGTTGACGCTATTACAACAGATGAGGTAAGATCTATCCTTGAACGTCACGGAAAGATATATACCCAGCTGAAAATTGACGAGATAACAAATCTCGGCGCTGTAAAGATACGTCTGCGCAGTCTCCTTGCAGCAACAGAAGCAGGTAAAGCATAAAGAAAAAAGGTGAAGATCAATACTATGGCAAAATTAGTTTATGATAAAACTGGACGACTGATATTTACCAAGGAAATGAAAAAAGAGAATTATACCATTCTCATACCTATGATGGCAAAAATTCATTTCAGCATAATGAAAAACGTATTTATCCACTTTGGATATAATGCCGTACTTCTCGAAAACGAAGGTCCTGAGATCGCACAGGTGGGGCTTAAATATGTCCATAACGACACCTGCTATCCTGCTCTTCTTGTTATCGGTCAGCTCATCCATGCGCTGCAAAGCGGTCAGTATGACACCAATAAGACTGCGCT
The DNA here is from genome assembly GCA_002351795.1 of Ruminococcaceae bacterium UBA2806. Lineage (GTDB taxonomy): Bacteria > Bacillota > Clostridia > Oscillospirales > Acutalibacteraceae > UBA1213. The sequence continues at coordinate 37,130 of DEHG01000026.1, forward strand.
TATGATAACCCAGACAGGCGGCGGCTGCCGTGCGTCAAACTATATACACCTTCTGAGAAAAGCCCTTGTAAAAGCAGGCTTTGAAAATGTCCCCGTTATTTCCCTTAACCTTTCGGGTCTTGAGAAAAACAGCGGTTTCAGCTTTACCATACCAATGATAAGGCGTATAGCGTCAGGTCTTATATACGGCGATATGATAATGGCGCTTGACAATCAGACAAAGCCCTATGAGGATAACAAGGGCGAAAGTCAGGCGCTTGTAGATAAATGGGTAGATAAGCTTGCTGATATCATGGCTGACGGTCACGGCTTCACAAAAAAGGAAATAGCTGAAAACCTTGACAGCATTGCAAGTGATTTTTCAAAGATCAAGGTCACCAAAGTGCCTAAAGTAAAAGTCGGAGTTGTCGGTGAAATATATGTCAAATACTCAGGTCTTGGAAACAACAATCTTGAACAGTTCCTATACGAACAGGACTGTGAGGTAAATCTTCCAGGCATACTCAGCTTTGCGCTTTTCAAGACTGATAACCGCATGGAGGATATAAAGCTGTACGGCGGCAGCAGGGCAAAATTCATCGTTGTAAAGAAATTCTTCGATTATCTGACAGGTCTTGAGGAGCTTATTATAAACAGTCAGAAAAAATACGGCTTCCGTCCAAACGGCACATATGCCCATACAAAGGAGCTTGTAAAGGGCATGGTAGGCTACGGCAGCAAAATGGGCGAAGGCTGGCTTCTTACAGGCGAAATGCTGGAGCTTATTGAAACAGGCTTTGAAAATATCGTATGCACCCAGCCCTTTGGATGTCTGCCCAACCATATAAACGGAAAGGGTATGATACGCCCGATAAAAATGCTCGATCAGCGGGCAAATATCGTCGCCATTGACTATGATCCGGGCGCACCTAAGGTAAACCAGGAAAATCGTATAAAGCTTATGCTCGCTGTTGCCCGTGAGCAGATGAACAAAAGCAGTTCATAATTTCATGTTTACTTTCCGGGGGTTGATCTCAATGAAAAAACTGTACAGAATAATACTTTGCTCAATTCTGCTTTTTGCCGCCACGATACTTCCGGGTATCACAGCGGCATTAAGCTTATCACCGCTGCTGTACCTTGCGGCAGGCGCTTTATTCCTCTTTGCAAACATTTCACCAGTACCATTCAGAAAGCTTCCTCTGCGGCTTAAAGCCGAGGAAGGCGGATACTGCCTTCTTGCCTCATTTCTTCTGCTTCTGGTGCTTGAAAGCGCCTTTGTAATCATCGGAGCGATACAATGGTTCGGGTGGTTCACTTCTCTTTTCTGGCTTAATTTCGCTGTTGTCTTCATTTCCGAGCTTATCGTATTCTGGAACGGTATCATCCGTATCTATGTTACTTCCTCCATGCTCGGGACAAACTGGAGAATAATCGGCATACTTTGCGGCATGATACCTATAGCAAATATCATTGTACTCATGCATATTATACGAATTGCCGCCAGCGAGGTATCAATGGAGGAAAACCGTATCATCACAAATGAAAGCCGCAAGACTCTTTCCGTCTGCAAAACAAAATATCCGATACTGTTAGTCCACGGCATATTCTTCCGTGACCTTGACAGATTCAATTACTGGGGAAGGATACCCGCCGAGCTTGAAAAAAACGGCGCTGTAATTTTTTACGGCAATCAGCAGTCTGCAATAGGCGTAAAGGATGCGGGAAAGGAATTGGCGCAAAGGATACAGGAGGTACTTGCGGAAACCGGCAGTGAGAAGGTTAATATCATAGCCCATTCAAAGGGCGGTCTTGACAGCCGCTATGCTATTTCCTGTCTTGGAATGGATAAATATGTTGCTTCTCTGACAACAATAAATACACCCCACAGAGGATGTATATTTGCACAGTGGCTTCTGCATCATGCGCCCGAAAAGCTTACAAATGAGATCGCTGATAAATATAATAAGGCGTTTCTAAAACTCGGTGACAGCAGGACAGACTTCTTAGGATCTGTCGGAGATCTTACTGCGGAAAGCTGCGAAGCCTTCAATAATGAAGTAATTGATTCTCCGCTTGTATATTATCAAAGCACCGGCAGCAAAATAAATACAGCCCTTACAAGCATTTTCCCGCTTAACTTTTCTCACCTTATAGCGCGTTATTTTGACGGACCGAATGATGGTCTTGTTGCCGCAGATGCAGCGAAATGGGGGAGCCGTTACATATATCTTGAATCAAGCTGTCCCGACGGCATATCTCACGGCGATGTCATTGACCTGATGAGACATGACAAGCCTGATTTTGACGTCCGTGAATTCTATGTGCAGCTTGTAAGCGACCTCAGACAAAGGGGCTTCTGATCCGAAACGTCCAATATACAAATGATCGGAGAGATAGGTATGAAAAAATGGGATGATCTCCCGCAGAAATTTCAGAATAATGCCGTTAAGGAATATTATGACATTTTGAAAAAAAGAGGCGCAAGCCTTGTAATAAAACGAATTTTCGATATTATCATTGCTCTGATCATAACGGTGATAGCCCTGCCGTTCATGCTTATTATCGCAGTATGGATAAAGCTTGATTCAAAGGGTCCCGTCTTTTTCAGACAGAGACGTGTAACGACCTACGGGCGGATATTCAGAATATTCAAGTTCCGCACAATGGTGACTGACGCAGAAAAGCGTGGTACACAGGTCACTGTAAAAGGCGACAGCCGTGTGACAAGGGCAGGACGCTTTCTCCGCAAATGCAGGCTTGATGAGTTGCCGCAGCTTTTCAATGTTTTATGCGGCGATATGAGCTTTGTCGGCACACGTCCTGAGGTGGAACGCTATGTTGACAGATATACCGATGAGATGAATGCCACTCTGCTCATGCCCGCAGGAATCACCTCTCTTGCAAGCATTAAATTCAAGGATGAGGAAAAGCTTCTTGACGGCGCAAACGATCCTGATGAGGTTTATGTAAACACTGTCCTTCCGCAGAAAATGATCTACAATCTTGAATACATCCGCAAATTCAATTTCTTCTATGACATAAAGCTGATGTTTATGACCTTCTGGGCTGTGATCCATTAAGAGGTCATCATAGTAAAAAAACTATTAATTTAAACAGGGAAACCAAAAGCAGGAACAAATTTCCGTTTTTGGTTTCCCTGCTTATTTTTTTAACACAATAGTCACTACATCAATCCGATAGTTTTACATATTATTGCTTTAAATGAATAAATTTTTCTATGATTTTTTAATAATTATGTTGAAATCGCCATATGAAATGTTGTATAATTAAAGTAGTAAATGCTGGAAATATCTATTCACTATACAATTTATCGTTGCTGCTCAAAGAGGTGATATTTATGGAAAAATCGTTGTTTTTTGACTACGCTGCCATGGTTATCGAAATTGTTTTACTTGGGTCTATGCTGCTCAAACGAATGACAAACGGAAAGCTCAACCGTGCATTCATTTTAATGGTTTCTGCCGCCCTGCTGACTGACACAATGGATATTCTTGCCGTATCATATGACAGATCGCCGGGGCTGTTCATTACTGAAAAAATGATATTCCACACATTGTATCTGCTGATGAGGGCGTTCACCTCATTTTTCTGCCTTAGCTATTTCATAATGATAACAGATACATGGTTCAAAGCATTAAAAAACACATTTAACAAGCTGAAGATATTCCTTCCTATCACGATCGCTGCAATTGCTATGACAGTCAATCTGTTTACACATCACACTTTCTATATAAGTGCAACGGGAGAATATGTACGAGGCCCGATGTTTTTCATGCTGTATATCGTCAACGGATATTATGCTGCTTATGCATTCTTGAAGATATTCAATAACCGTAAAATGCTTGGTTCTCTTAAAGTGCTTTCGATCTATTTCGGTTCCTTCATGATGATGTGTGCAGCTGCTATACAGTTTTTCATTCCGAATATTCTTATAGATATGTTTGCCAATGCAACAGGTCTGTTATTCCTTTTCATAATGATACAGCGCCCCGAGGAAATAACCGACAGCGAAACAGGCCTTTTAAAAATGTCCGCCTATGACCATGATATAGTTATGAGCTTCAATAACAAAAAGCCTGAAACAATTATCATGATACAGATAACAAATTTCACGGTACTTCGTGATATGCTCGGATACAGAAATACTGTCTGTATTAAAAAAATTGTTGCCGATAATATCCTGCAAACTCTGAAGAAAAATAAAGTGCACGGCGATGTTTACTATACTGACTCCGGCAACTACAGAATAAAGCTTGAAGGCAAGCAGGCAAGCCATGCTGATCTTGTAGCGGAGATCATAAACGATCAATATAAGCATCCTTTAAAATACAATGAGCTTCATCTGAACCTTATTGTCTGTGTATGCATAGCAAAAATACCTGATGATATCGATAACCATAAAGCTCTGATCGCACTCGGCAGTGATCTGAAAAACAATTATACCGGAAATGTTCTTTATGCGTCAGCAATTAATAACAGAAACAAATACAATGTCATGCGTGATATTGACGGTATACTCGAAAACGCAATAGCTAACGATCAGTTTGAGGTATATTATCAGCCAATATATTCTATAAAAGAAAAACGTTTCAATTCTGCGGAAGCTCTTATCCGTTTGCATACAGAAAAATACGGATTTATTTCTCCGGAGCTGTTTATCCCTGTTGCCGAAAAAAGCGGCAGCATACACAAGATAGGGCAGATCGTTATGGAGCAGGTATGTGAATTCATAGGAAGTACAGAATATGCACAGCTCGATCTGGATTATATCGAGATCAATCTTTCACCCGCACAGTGCATGGAAAACGATCTTGCAAAGAATATGATTGACATTATGGATAAAAACCATGTTCAGCCGGAGCAGGTAAACCTTGAGATAACAGAATCCGCATCCGGCGAATTGCAGAACTCTGTAATGGATAATATTACCGCACTGCATAATGCAGGAATAAACTTCTCGCTTGACGACTTTGGAACAGGCTATTCAAATATGACAAGAATTGCCGCACTGCCTTTCCGCATTATCAAGCTTGATAAAACCTTTACCAAAATTGATGATAACCCGAATCTTATCATTGTTCTTGAAAATGTCATTAAAATGATAAAGGCGCTGAATATGAAGGTTGTCGTTGAGGGTATCGAAACAAAGGAGCTTGTGGATATTTTCTCAGACATGGACTGCGAATACATTCAAGGCTATTATTACTCAAAGCCTCTTCCAAAAAAGGAATTCATCAAATTTATTCTTTCACAAAAAGCCGGATAAAATTTAGTATTTATGAAATGTGACAAAAGAGCTCCCTGCGGCGTTATTCATTCAGTGTTTACAGATAATTTTTTGTATTATCTACTTGAATTTATTTGATAATAGCATTATAATATCTTTCAGGAGAACAAAATGGGCAATAAAGATATCACCTCTAAAACCTTGGAATCATATAATGATGTTTTTGCTGATATGGTCAATGTATTTTTATTTGACGGCAGACAGGTTGTACAGCCTGATGAACTTTCACCTGCTGATATCAGTTCTCAGTATAAGGCTGACAGTAAGATACATAGCCAGGAAAGAGATGTATTCAAGCTATGGAAGAATGTTGTTATAAAATTTGCACTGATAGGCTTTGAAAATCAGGCTAAACCATATAAGTTCATGCCTGTGAGGATATTCAGTTACGATGGTTCTTCCTATCGGGAGCAGTTAAACAAGGATTTTCTTATCGTTGACAGTGTAAGAGGAAAATTGTGCTGTCCTGTGATAACAGTTGTTATATACTTCGGTTCAGATAATTGGAACTATGGCACAGAGCTTTATGATTGTGTATACGTTCCCGATGAATTGAAACCGTTTGTAAACAACTATAAAATGAATTTTTATGCCTTGAAGGATATGAATATTTCTCAGGTAGAAAAGTTCACATCTGATTTCAGGATAATTGCGGAGTTTTTCGCTGATAATACAAACAATGAAAAAACTCCTGCGTTTTCTGACAAGCTATTGGATCATCCTCAGGAAACATTAGATATGATAGGTATATTTTCCGGAGATGACAGATATCTGGATGCATATAATGAAGTAGTTGTGCGGACTTCAAAGGAGGGGGTCACAATGTCAAATATATATATTGAAATGCTTGACAAGGCAGAAGCCAAAGCAAAGGAAACTGGTTGGAAGAACGGTGTTGCTGAGGGCAGAGCTAAAGGTATAGCTGAGGGCAGGTCAGATCTTGTAAGAACCCTTTTGTCTGTTGGCAGATCAATAAAGGAAATTGCAGAATTCTTTAAAACAGACGAATCTGAAATAGAAAAAATTCTTTCTGCGACATAAACGATGTTTTTTTAAACAAAAAGAAACGAGCCGGATCAAACGCTTCCGACTCGTTTTTTATATATTTTTGCGCCCGGCTTATTATTTATTCATAAGCTCATCTATCTTCTTTTCAAGTCCGGCTGCATCAAGACCGAATTCTGCCAAAAGGCCAACTGCAGGACCGCTGTGGCCATAGGTATCCTCAACACCGATACGGTATACAGGTACAGGACAATTCTCCGCTGTAACGGCTGCTACAGCCTCTCCGAGACCGCCTACTATGTTATGCTCCTCAACAGTAATGATCTTACCTGTTTCCTTTGCTGCCTTGATAATGATATCCTTGTCGATAGGCTTTATTGTATGCATATTGATAAGACGCACACTCTTGCCCCGAGCCTTCAGAGCTCTGACAGCTTTAAGAGCTTCATATACAACAAGACCTGTTGCAATAACAGTTACATCATTTCCGTCTTCAAGGGTAATACCCTTGCCGATCTCAAAGCTGTAATTGTCGGGATCGTTGAATGTATCTATTGCAAGTCTGCCAAGTCTGATATATACAGGACCTTTATATGCATAGGCTGCCTTTGTTGCCTCTATCATCTCATAGTGGTCTGCGGGATTAAGTATGACCATACCCGGGATAGTTCTCATAAGTGCAAGATCCTCACAGCACTGATGTGTAGCACCGTCCTCGCCAACGGAAATACCGGCATGGGAACCAGCAATCTTTACATTAAGATGAGGATAACCAACAGAATTTCTTATCTGCTCATACGCACGTCCTGTAGCAAACATTGCAAACGACGCTGCAAACGGAACCTTTCCCGCTGCTGCAAGACCTGCTGCAACACCGATCATATTTCCTTCTGCAATTCCGCAGTCAAAGAAACGGTCAGGATAAGCCTTCTTGAAAATGTCTGTCTTGGTGGCAGCCGCAAGGTCTGCATCAAGAACAACTATATCATCATGCTCCTTTGCAAGCTCACAAAGAGCCTGTCCGAAGCTTTCTCTTGTTGCGATTTTCTTACTTTCTGCCATACTATTATGCCTCCAATGCTTTAAGCTGCTCTCTCAGTTCATTCATAGCTATCTCATACTGCTCGGCATTCGGTGCCTTTCCGTGCCAGCCAACCTGATCTTCCATATAGGAAACGCCCTTGCCCTTTATTGTTTTGGCGATTATAACAGTGGGCTTGCCCTTTACAGTCTTTGCCTTATTGACTGCATCCTCGATCTGTTCAAAATCATGACCGTCAATTGTAAGCACTTCAAATCCAAAAGCCTCAAATTTCTTATCCAGATCCGAAAGACCAGCAACATCAGCAACAGTTCCATCGATCTGAAGACCGTTGAAATCAACAAAAACAGTAAGGTTATCAAGCTTGTTATGAGATGCAAACATAGCAGATTCCCATACCTGACCTTCCTCACATTCGCCGTCGCCAAGCATAGCATATACACGGTAATCCTTACCGCTGAGCTTACCTGCAAGAGCCATACCGCAGGCAGCGGAAATGCCCTGACCGAGTGAACCCGAGCTCATATCAATACCGGGTGTACCCTTCATATCCGGATGTCCCTGAAGCATTGCTCCTATATGACGAAGAGACTTGATCTCCTCTGTCGGGAAGAATCCTCTTAGTGCAAGAGCTGCATAAAGTGAGGGGCAGCAGTGACCCTTTGACAGTACAAAGCGGTCTCTGTCAGGATTTTTAGGATCTGCGGGATCTACGTTCATTGCTTTGAAGTAGAGATACGTCATAATATCTGCTGCGGAAAGAGATCCGCCCGGATGACCTGACTTAGCGTTAAAAACGCCCTCCACTGTCCACAGTCTTACATTACAGGCTGTTTTTTTCAGTTCTAAGAGTTCTGACTTATCCATTCTGTTCTTATTCCTCCGATTCATTTTGGCAGCCTCTGAATTTCTTCCGGGGACACCTTATATTTTACAGCATTTACTCAGTAGTAAACCGCTGCAATTACCTGTTATATCTCGCCTGTATAGTCAAGATTCTTGGGATCGTCGAGAATATCCACAAGATCGTTTTGCATTGCTCCGGGATAAGACTGACGCCTTCTGGAACTATGCCTGCCGCCTTCAGACGAATGCCTGCCCTTGTTCTGTGAGGAATTCCTTTTATTTTCCTGCACATCTCTGAGAGACATACTCAGGGGATCCGCTGCGCTTTGTTTTTTTCTTCTGAAAGGCGTCTTTCTGTTTGCTTTTACATTTATTACTATTACTGTTGTCATTATTGTTATTCCGGCAAGCAAAAGCAATATTCCGTATGCAAGATATTGTCCTACGTCATTGCTTTCGGATTTATCCTTTAATGTACCGAATTCATCCTTACCGTTATCGCTGAGCAATATGCTGCTTTCACCATTATTTGACTGTGTTCCTGCCTGTTTATTGGATGACGGCTTTGAGTTAAGTGTTTTCTGTATATTTTCCCAGTCCTTGGATGTAAGCTCATTTGTATCTACTGAGATCTGATCAAGTATTTCGGATTCATCTGTATATCCGTCCTGACTTGACTCCTCCTGCGATGTTTCCTCCGATATTTCCTCAGATTGCTCGTATGAGGTGCCATCATCATGGCCATAGTTATTATCATAGGTATCCCCATCGTAATAGTCATCGGCGCCCTCATGATAATCATCAAAATTATAACCGTCATAAGAGTCATTTTCAGGCGGAATATATTCCACTCCGCTGTCCTCTCTATAGGTATAGTCCTGACCATCATTATAATAATTTTCAGCCATTACCGTAGTCGAAAGTCCAACAGCCGAAACTAAGGCTATAAGACAGACGGCGGCGGAGCATTTTATACTTTTTCTCATGCTCATAAAATACCGTTTCATCCTTTCATCGGTATCTCCCTTCCTTAAAGGCACATATCCGAACCCCAAACAGTTTATTCACTTACCCCATATAATACATAATATCATAAATCGGCACAGTTTTACAATACATTCTTAAAGTTTTTTCGTTTTAACAACAAATAAATACAATCATGATAAAATAATGTTTATTTCAACGAAAAAGCGGCATTAAATTTGTGAGTAATCAACATCTTTTTCGTCTATTTTCCTGAAATAAGCTATTGCTGTATCAGATCATTCATAAACAGCTCAAAACATACTCCATCCTGTGCAGGGATACCCATTTCATCCGATTTTTTTATAGCTTTTGCTACAAAGGATGCTGCGGTTTTTACAGACTCCTCAAACGGAATATCATTTATCGCATCCGCTGCGATCACTGACGCAAATACATCACCTGTACCTGCTCTTCTTGACCCTGAAAACGGGGTACAGTACATTGAATAGCTGCCGTTTTCATTATATATAAAGTTACCTATATTATTCCCCTGATCTATTCCTGTTATAACGATGTTTTTTCCGCCCATATCAACAAGCTTTTTGCAGATATATAGTAATGCGTCTGTATCTGTAAGTTTTCCGCTGTACGGAGTTCCCGTAAGAATACAGGCTTCCGTCAGATTCGGAGTCATAATATCACTGTGCCTTGCAAGCCTTCCAAGTCTTCGGCAAAGTCCCGGCGTCAGTGTCGCATATGTACGCCCGTCATCCCCCATAACAGGGTCAACAATTATACGGGTATCATTTTTAGCGAAACGCTTAATAAATCCGCTTACGATATCGACCTGTCTTTCCGAGCCTAAAAATCCGGTATATATACCGTCAAATGTAAGCTCTAACTTTTCCCATTTAGAATAATAATACTCCATTTTATCGGTATAATCATCGAAAAAATAATCGTCATAACCTGTATGATTTGAAAAAATAGCTGTCGGTAATGCACAGCATTGTATGCCCATTGCTGAAATGATTGGTATCGAAACTGTAAGAGAACATCTGCCGAAGCCCGAAAAATCATTTATTACTGCTATTCTCTTTTGTCTTTCCATTGGTCTCACCACTTTTTTTTATATTTATTGACAACATAAAATCAGTATGTTATAATATGATATGCAATATCCTATCTGTTTAGTAGGAAAATAATCTGGAGGTCGATAATATGAACAGAAGTAAATATCAGGTACAAATTAAAAACATGATACTTGCTGCTCTTTTTGCAGCAATGATATATGTCATGACAGCCTTTGTACATATACCCACTCAGCAAGGCTATGTGCATATAGGAGACGGCGTCATTTATCTTGCCGCAGCTATCCTTCCTACACCATTTGCAATGTTTGCCGCAGCTATAGGTGCGGGACTTTCGGATTATCTGTCCGGATATGCAATATGGGTTCTTCCGACAGTTATCATCAAAGCAGCAACAGCCGCAGTATTTACAAGCAAAAAGGATAAGATCCTTGACAAGCGAAATCTGCTTTCCATTATCCCGGCAGGTCTGATCTGCATTGGCGGATATTATATTTCGGGTGTAGCACTTGCCATTCTTTCAGGCTCGGCTGCCGAAGCCGCATTTGCAGCAGCTATTGCCGATATTCCTACAAATGCCATTCAGGTAGCAGGAAGCACCGCACTGTTTATCATACTCGGCGGAGCTTTTGATAAATCCGGCTTAAAACACAATCTGAATAAATCAGCCCATATTATATAAATATATTATTTTTTAATCAGCATACCGCCTCCCGTATTACGGCAGGCGGTATTTTAATTTGATCTTTAAAACATGATATATACAACTGCTCAGACTGTTTTCAGATGCTTCTTTAATATACCCCTTGCAGCGGATCGAAGAAATCTACTCTCTGCGAGCTTTCACCGTCAGGTATATCTATAACAGTAACCTCATTGCTGCTCTGAGAGGAGCTTTCTTCCTGAGTATTCTCAGATGTTACAGACGGTTCTGAGGAATTGACGCTTGTTTCACGGCTGCTTTCCGTCTTTGAAGGTTCAATGATCTCTTCAACATAATCACCGATCTTTACAGTTACAATAAAACCGCCGCTTCCCTGTCCGTTTTCATCTACCATATTATTGCCTGATATCGAATATTCATAATCCTGCGGGACAGGTATCTCTGTTGTATCACCGTCACTTGCAGGAACATAATATATGCACCAGTTTATCCCGTCACGATCCTTCATCAGAATAGCATTATCGGTAGTATGAGTCTGCACCATTTCAAGATACTCCTCAAGAGTAATATGGTGATCGTCAATATACTGGGCATGAGGAAGACCTACATAACGGAAATGCCATGGCTCATACTGGTAGCCCGTTATATCCTCTTTATCTTTAAGATAGCGCAGAATAAAACCATAATCTGCACAGTTTTTATTCAGCCAGGCATAATCGCCCTCGCCGTCATAGTTTATACCGACCTTGCCTCCGTTGGGCAGATTAAGGTCAAAGTCAAACGCAAGACCTGTCTGATGTTCACTGAAGCCTGGAGGCGCTACCCACTGCTCCGCCTGAGATTCGCTTTCCTCTGGACCATATCCGGACAGTTCTTTTTCTTCCATAAGAAGCTTTTTCTGGGTATCAAGACTTCTGTATCCGCAGGATACAAGAATATCCGTTTCGCCGAATTCTTCCGAAAAATCCGCCATCATTTTATTGAACGGATCGATCATATCCACAGCAAAGCCAACTGTATAATCAGATACTGCATAATCCCCTGTTATATGGTCAAGAACAAGCTCAACATTTTCTCCGTTAAGACGGCTGGGGAAATTCTTATTTACAAGAATAAGCGCCCCTTTATAAACTTCATCAGCTTCCTTAGTTACAGTTGTCATATTTTTCAGAATTGCTTTATCAGCTGATGAAATACTTGTTACATTTCTGACAGGCGCTGCAGAGCTTTCCTGTACAGACGATTCAGGTTTTTTCTCCGCAGGTTTTTCTGAAGTCACTGTACTGCTGGCTCCCGGAGTCTCGGTGGATTCCTCCGCAGTCGGATACAGCATCTGAAACAAATATACGCATAAAAAGAGGGCACAGGATATAACAAGCACTGTCCCCATTATTGCAAACTGCTGTCTGTGAGGAACAGGCTTATCAAAATCGACTCGGAGAATGGGCGGCAAATTGAAAAACCTTCGCAAAGCGGAATTTTTTCTATATACCGTCGTTTTCTTTCTGTGATAATACATAAACTAACCTCATACTTAATATCGTCTTGATCTTAGCCGGGATCTGACATAAAACCGGAACAAAAAGCGTCCGATATAAAAATCCGTGTATTTTCATTAGTTATCTATAGCTTTTCCCACACTATATAATAATATTTTATCACACATAAATCAAGTATTAAAAAAACCCAATCATTTTAAGCCCCTGTCATATTTTTGTTTCTTTTTAACAAAAGGACGGCACAAAATGGTAATGTGCCGTCCTAATTTTATAATCCTCTGATTTTATTTATCTTTATTTTTATTTTTCTTGCCGCCTGCAACTATAAGCAGAACAATAAGTATCAGTGATGCTACCAGAACAGCGGGAATAACGATATATTTTACAATATCATCACCTGTAATTTCAACAACAACATTTCCGTCACCCGAAGAAGTAACGACCTCAGTTTTTGAAGGTGTGGGATAAGAAGGAGTTATCTTATCGCTTGGCTCGGAGGTAACCTTAGATGTCTTGCTTGTTGTGGAATCCTGCGGTTCATCCGATGATTCAGTTTTTGACGTATTCTGAACAGGCATATTCAAAATATCAAGCATAGCGCCCTGACCGTTTTTGAATACATACATCTCATTCTCAACTGTTACTTCACATTTTCCGTCTACGAAAAACTCATGCGGTTCCTGATCGAGAATAAATCCCTCAGGTGCTTTTTCCTCGATAACCCTGTAATTATAGCCTAACCTGAGCTGATCTACATAGCACTGTCCGTTTTCATTAGTGACAAGACTAAAGTCCTTGTATTTTTCCCAGTAATACTTGCCGTTACTGTCTTCACCAAATACAAAGTCATCTGATTCGACAGGAAGATTGATCGTGTCTGTGTAATAATTCTTTCTCCACAGCGAGAATTCTGCGCCTTCAAGCGGAACGTCCTTATCATCCTTCTTATTTACAATAACAGCGCCTCTGTTATCCACGCTTGCAGGATTTTCAGCCTTTGCAGTGATATGGATATCCCTCATAAGCACACCGTCTACCCATGCAGGAATAAATACAAGAGACGGAGAAAGACTTACAGCAGGGGTATTGAACGGCTGCATAACAACATAAGCCTTATCTGTATCAAGGTCACGGAAATTTGCATTTCCGTCATATCCTATCATTTCAACAACGCTGTCAATATCGTTTGCACGGACAAGATCTCTGATCTGAAAAAGCTTTTCTTTAAGGATCTTGTTATTATCGAAATCAGACGACTTGAGATCTACAGATTTGAAATCATCGTACAGCTCCAATTCACCGTTCTTATAATCGCCTATCGTTACAAGAGCAAGCGGCAGACCGGCAAATTCCTCTTTCAGCTCTACCTCTATTGATCCTTTTTCAGGCTCTGCTGCTCCTGCCGAGAATACAGAAACAGCTGCGATCATCATAATCAGCGCCAATGAAATTATTACAGCCGAAGCCTTTTTCAGTTTTGAACCTATCATAATACATTCCTCCTCACCCGCATCAGGCGGTGCTGTCGGGCTTTATATCATCATTAGCTTTTTTCCTGCGCTTATGGAAGGCAGGTACAAACAATATCAATATTATTACGACCGTAACAGCGCATATCGTTATCAATGCGCCGTACCATACAATAGTTCTGAACGGCACCTTCTGTTCGGGGTCCTTATGTACAACAGGCCACGGATGAGTATTTGCCATTGTCTGTGTCTGATACTGCACACGGGTACCTCTTACAAGAAGTCGGTGACTGTTTATGCCATAAGGAGTACAGGTAACAAGAGTTACATAGTCCTCCTTATCTACAATCCTGACTTCATCTATCTCATAGGGAAGAACTTTTTTTATCTGATCCACCTTATATGCAAGCACCTTATCAAGGGCGTGAATATAAAACATATCGCCGTTTTTAAGCTGGTCAAGATCAGTAAAAAGGTTTGCTGACGGCAGACCTGTATGTCCGGCAAGAACGCTGTGAGTACTGCTGCCGCCGACGGGAAGGGACGAACCCTCCATATGACCAACGCCTTTTTGAAGTACATCGTCATCCATACCGTGAAAGATCGGCAGATATACATTGATCTTAGGTATCTCTATATATCCTATACTCTGAGCGACCGAAAGCATATCTTCATAGTGAAGCTCGGATATTTTTTTATCATCATGCTTTGCAAGAGCAGTATTATATGAGTCCGCATCCTTCTGCATTTTGTTAAGGGCTTCGTTACCGACCGTCTGTATCGTTTTATCATAGCTTTCGATCCATGTATGGGCGGTATATTCACCGTACCAGTTGCTGACTATAGGATACATAAACAAACCTATGCCTGCAAGCAGAAGCAGGAATATAAACACAAGCGGAAGTCTGCGTCTTATCTGTTTTTTAAGATTCGCCATTATCGTCCTCCGCAACACGCATATGCCTTCCGACAGCTTTCCTTGACGTCAGCCAGAGCCATACCAAAGCAATTACATAAACAGCAACAGACGCAATAATTATTCCTGCAATTAGCAGCCACTGCTGTTTTATATTATCGTCAAGCTCTTTTTCTGCATCGGAGTCATTATACGCCTTTATCGGCTTATCAACAAGATCATCTTCTTTAAAAGGGTAATCAATGCGCTCGCCCTTGACAAGCAGACGCTTATCGTTTATACCGTAAGGAGTACAGGTCAGGAGAGTACAAAGATCCTTCCCCTTTTCAATTCTGAGAAGCTCGGTTTTATTCGGAGTTACCGCATCTATCTTATCCACACGATAGGCAAGCACCTTATCAAGAACATGGATAAAGAACACATCGCCTTTTTCCATCTGATCGAGCTTTGTGAACATCTCGGCAGTAGGCAGACCTGTATGTGCGGAGATAACGCTGTGAGTAGAGCTCCCGCCTATCGGGAGAGACGTATTTTCGAGACAGCCTGCGCCCTTTTGAAGTACATCTTTGCTTGTACCGTAATAAGCGGGCAGATATATGTCAAGTGTCGGTATATCAACATAGCAGACTATGCCGCTTTTATCGCAAAGGACACGTTCAAGACCGTCCTTGTAAATACCGTCAGCCAGATCGGAATTATACTTTTCAGCAAGTCTGAGTTTTTCCGACAGTGAATCCTCCGGCATCTGTTTAACAGTACCGACATAATCGGTAATAGCGACCTTTGAATCCGAAAGTGACACCACATTGCTTATCATAGGATAAACGATTGCGGCGATACCCGAAAAATAAAGAATACCTATCAGGACAACAATAAATATACGTTTAACTTTAACAGAACTCAATAACATTATCCTTTCGTAAGGAGCTTTTCAAAAGGCTTGCAGAGGTCAAGCCCTTTGAAAAGCCCGCTCCCCGTTGAGAGGAGCGAACTATTATTTTTTTATCGGACTAAATGGAAACAGAAGATATTATTCTTCGTCTGCCTTTCTCTTTCTCATGTAAACAACGAAGAGTGCGCCTGCGAGGAGAACGATAGCTGCGCCGCCTACTGTGAAGAGAACTGTACCCATTCCGCCTGTGCCGGGGAGGAAGCCCTTAGGCGGGTTGTTCATTGTAAATGTTTCTCCATTGGAAGAATATGCTCCTGTATAATCAAATGTATATACATCTTCTTTCTCTGTATCAGCCTTAATTTCAATTGTTATGGAAGTTCCGACCTTAGCATATCCGCCGGGTGCTGCTGTCTCTTTAAGGGTATATGTGCCTGCTTCAAGACCGTCGAAGGTAAATTCATTCTTAGAAGCCGTTGTTGAGAAAGACTTAGAGAAAGCATTAGGACCTGTAAGTGTAAACGATGCACCTGCAATCTGTACATCATCACCGTTAAAGAGCTTTTTAAATACGAGCTTTGTTGTATAAACCTCTGCGCTGTCCTCTTTTTCTGACAAATCAGGAGTACTAGGATCTGTCGGATGCTTAGGAGGATCTGTGGGATCATTAGGAGTACCCGGTTCACCTTCACTGCTTGCTGTATAATAATCATTATCATAGTAAAGCTTTACTGTATTGGGGTTAGCTTCTGGGGTATCATCAGTTGAGATCAATGCATTTTCATTAATTACTGCGTCATATGTAAGAGTTACTGCCTGACCGCCGTGAGCCTTAACGAAAGCGCCGTTTACTTTTACTTTAATACCCTGTGTATTAGATTTTACTACATAATCCGAAGATGTAAGACCTGTTGAAGCAACTACTACTGAACTTGTTGCTACAGTAAGACCTGTCGAAGGAGTATCTACAAGATAATACTCGATACTGTCTGCTGTAACTGTTTCAGCATAATTCGGAAGTGTAGATACAACCTTATATGAAACTGTTGCACCGATCGCACCCTGAGCGTCCTTCTTTCCTGTTGCTACAGAACCCTTATCAACTCTTTCAATAGTTTTTTCTACACCTACTTCACTTGTTTTTGCAGCAAGTGTAATACCTGAAGCATTTGTTTCTGAATCAACAGAGAAAAGAATAGGAGCTGCCGTCATTGTTGTTCCGGTCGGATTCATAGTAGCAAGGTAATAACCTGCTTTAAGAGTTGTACTTTCGCCTGATTTAACAGTTGCAACAGGTAATGCGTCTGATGCATCGGAAACAAGCGTATCCGCAAGAGTCTTCTTTGCAGCAGCGTTATCAGCACAATCAAGAATCGTATTTACATCTGTTGTAAATCCTGCTGCCATTGTATAAGTATAAGATGTACCCAAAGCATTGGGAGTAGCCTCGCATACCTTATAGATAGTATAGGTAGCATCACGTGCGCCAAGAGTTGCGGGAGCTTTTACTGTAAT
>DEHG01000073.1:0-12962 GCA_002351795.1 Ruminococcaceae bacterium UBA2806
ACTGGTCAAGCTCCGACAGCAATATTGTATCCGTTTCCGCAGACGGAAAGATCACCGCCAAAAAGAACGGTACAGCCGTAATTTTCGCACGTTCCGCTGACGGAAAGAAAACCACCTGCAATGTCACAGTAAAGAATGCTCCGACAAGCGTATCCGTAACACAGACTTCAATGACGCTGAAAGTCGGACAGAAAGGCAGTCTGAGCTTTACGCTTCCCGATGGCTGCGGCTGCGGAAAATGCGTATTCAGTTCAAGTGACAGCAGCGTTGTAAAAATGCTCAAGACTCTTGATAACGCTACATTCAAGGCAGTAAAGAAAGGAACTGCATACATCACCGCAAAAACCTACAACGGCAAGGAAGCCAAGTGCAAGATTACAGTAATATAGCCTGTAGTCAGCATTATTGACGTTCAACCTTTTTCATTCCGGACGCAGTGAGGAATCTTTTGACCTCTCTGTCACCTACGGCGACAACTGCTCTGCATAAGTTTACCATTTCTCTCGCCTCCCCTTGTTATGGGGAGGCGTCTTTTTCTCACTCAGCAAGAAAAAGACGGAGAGGTCATTGGCTTTCTCCGGATCAGATACAGTTTATGATATTTTTTCTGCTTATTTTAATAAAAACTTTTCTGTCTTAATAACTGAATGGTTCCGTTGTATTTTTCTGTAAAGTGTGGTATAATAAAAAAACAACGGTTCTTATGACCGAAAACGAATAAAGATAAAAGGATGATGAATAGGTGTTAAAGCTGGAAAATATTTCCTGGGATACTCCAAGCGGTACAGAAGTACTGAAAAATCTCGATCTTGAGATCCCGGACGGAAAATTAGTAGTAATAACCGGTCCCAACGGCGGCGGAAAAACTACCCTTGCAAAAATCATTGCGGGCATCTACACACAGAAGACCGGAAAGATACTTCTGAACGGGGAGGATATCACTTCCCTTGATATAACAGAAAGGGCAAAAAGGGGCATAAGCTTTGCTTTTCAGCAGCCTGTAAGATTCAAGGGCATTACGGTAAGACGTCTTATAGAGCTTGCTTCGGGTACGGCTATGAAAGAGCATGACCTCTGCGAGATACTCAGCAAGGTCGGTCTTTGTGCAAGAGAATATATTAACAGAGAGATCGACTCTACCTTGTCAGGCGGTGAAATAAAGCGTATAGAAATAGCGTCCGTACTTGCAAGACAGTCTGATCTGACTGTTTTTGACGAGCCGGAAGCCGGAATAGATCTGTGGAGCTTTTCAAACCTCATAAACGTTTTCCAGGATATGAGAAAGGATATCAAAGGTACGCTTATCATTATTTCCCATCAGGAACGTATACTTGAAATAGCCGATGAAATAGTTGTTGTGGCAGACGGCGGCATAAAGGCAAAGGGTCCGGCAGATGAAATGATGACAATACTCATGAACAGCAACGGCATTTCCGGAGTCTGTTCCAAACAGGAGGAGCTTCTTAAATGAAAAAAATAACCGAAGATCTGTTAAGAGAAATATCAGAATGGAACGGAGAATTCAAGGGCGCATATAATATCCGTGAGGACGGCGCTTGTGTCGGTCGTGTTTCCAGCAAGAATATCCGCATCGTATCAAAAAAGGATCAGCCCGGGCTTGAAATATTCATAGCTGCCGGCACAAAGGATGAAACAGTATCTATTCCCGCATGTGTAACTCACGGCGATGTTGATGACCTTGTTTACAATGATTTTTATGTCGGTGAAAATGCAGATGTCACAATAGTTGCCGGCTGCGGCATCCATACGGAGACAGGGGAGCCTGCAAGACATAACGGTATCCATCGTTTTTTTGTAGGAAAAAATTCCAAGGTAAAGTATCTCGAAAAGCATATCGGCACAGGTCATGGCACAGGTCTGCGCTCTATAGATCCCGTTACAGAGGCTGAGCTTGAAGAAGGCAGTGTTCTTGAAATGGATACCGCACAGATAGGCGGCGTTGACAGAACAAAACGCTGTACAAAAGCAAAGGTCGGCGCAGGCGCAAAGCTTCTGATAAGAGAAAGGATACTTACCGAAAAGGAACAGACAGCACAGACGGAATTTGAGGTCGAGCTTAACGGAAAGGATTCCGGCGTGGATCTGATCTCACGTTCCGTAGCAAGAGATAATTCAAGACAGGGCTATCATTCTGTTATTATCGGAAATGCGCCGTGTACCGGTCATTCCGAATGTGACGCCATTATTTCCGAAAACGGAAAGGTTGACGCAGCGCCCGAGCTTCATGCACATGACAATGACGCTGCCCTGATACATGAGGCTGCTATAGGAAAGATCGCAGGCGAACAGATATTGAAGCTTCGTACTCTCGGACTGACCGAGGAAGAGGCTGAAGCTACAATAATTGACGGCTTCCTTAGCTGATAGCTGAATCCGTGTGTTACTGTGATTTTACGCTATTGCTGCTTTCTTCGGAATCACAAGAATAAGCTGCAAGCTGCCACAGCGCCCATGGTCGCTTGCGGAAGCAAGCGAAATAAGCGAAACAAGCCTGAGAAATCCCTCGGAAAGAGGTAAAGGGGCTGTCACAGAATTTTGCATTCTGCGACAGCCCCGTTTTTTTATCTTCCGTCACGATGACGTATTACAACTGCTACCGTAAGGAAAAGCAGCTTCAGATCTACCCATAAGCTTCTGTCCTCAATGTATTTCCTGTCCATTTCCATCCACTGTTCAAAGGAAATATCATTGCGGTTCCGGCTTGCCTGCCAGTAGCAGGTAAGCCCCGGCTTTACCAGAAGGCGCTGCCTGTCAGTATCGCTGTATTGAGCTACTTCCTTAGGAAGCGCAGGCCTCGGACCGACAAAAGACATACTGCCAAGCAGTATATTAATAAACTGCGGCAGCTCATCAATATTGGTTGCACGAAGAAATTTTCCTATCTTTGTTATTCTCGGATCATCCTTTATCTTGAATACAGGACCGTCAGCCTCATTCAGATCCATAAGCTCATCTTTCTTTTCTTCTGCGTCAAGACACATTGTTCTGAATTTATACAGTTTAAAGAGTTTGCCGTTCCTGCCAACTCTTTCCTGAACAAAGAAGGGATGACCCTTCCCGTCGTCAAGCGAAACAAGAATTGCTATTATCAAATAAAACCACCAGAACAGCAATAAAAATATCAATGATACAAAAAAGTCAAAAAGTCTTTTTATAAAATCAAAAACAGGCTTTTTCTTGAATTCCACTTGCAGCACTCCTCCGGCAAATCATAACCATATTCCAAGTATCTTTTTAGGCTTTTTCAGCATCGGTTCGTCAACGTAGCTGCCCTTGAAGATATCCCTTGCATTCTTGTCAAACCAGTCAACATAATCTTCACCGTATTTTTTCTTTACAAAGCTATATGCTTCTTTAAGATTTGGACGGCGTGTTTTCATATTATGAGCATCTGTGCAAATAAGCTGAGCCATACCCCATTTTATGTATCTGAGCGCTGCCTTATCACCCTCAAGGATCGCACCCGCATTGATCTGGGCAACACAGCCCTGTTCAATGAAATCAAACAGCTGTATAGGGTCTTCTGTAAAATACGGATATCTTTCAACATGGGCAAGAACAGGCTGGAATCCTCTGTTAAGTATCTCAACCAGAGTATGCTTTAATCCATACGGCCTCTGATCTGTCGGCAGCTCGATAAGAATATAATTCGTTCCTTCATAACACAGCGGTTCAAGCTCCGTATCATTAAGCTTTGTAGAAAAATATATCTCGCATCCGAGTTTGAATTTTATCCCCAGCTCGGATACCTCAGGGACAGACATAAGTCTTTCATAGCTTTGCTGTCTGACCTCTAAGAATTCATCAACATCTATACGGCTGAAATTAAAGTGCGGAGTAAATGCAATTGCCTGTACTCTTTGTTTTTTTTGTTCCTTCAGCATTTCAAGAGACATTGCTCTGTTTTTTGAGCCATCATCTATTCCGGGGAGGATGTGGCAATGTAAATCTATCATTATTTCATTATCCTTTATTTATCTATATTTTAATACTTCAGACAGACGCTAAAACCTGTCTGAGCAGTTATAAAAGAGTGGTTGAGTTCGCAGCCGCCGATAAAATGATAAGCAGGCGAACCTGTATGGAATTATTCCTCTGAAGGCCGCCTGCAATTATTATTTTAATAACACCTACGGCAGCCGATCACACAGACGCCTGACTATATTAATGGTCATTTTGATATACCGGGATCTGCCGTGTTATTTACGGATTTATTTCGTTACACACTCTTATTGAATGTTTTTGTATCGACTGCGGGTATCATACCGAGAATCGGAATACCAAGAATTCCTGTCAGTTCCTCTTCTGTCTTGAAAGTATTATTTGAGAATTCTTTAATAAAAATGACTGCAAGAGCAAGCACTAATCCTACCAAAGCACCAATGAGTCCGTTTCTGGTGTTATTGGGGCTTACAGGCGCTCCGCCGTTGGTGATTCTTGAAGAACTGATAGTCTTAACGGAACCTGCCAGAACCTTTTTCTGGATTTTCGGAGGTGCGACTTTTATTATCTCGGCGACGACCTCTTTAGCAAAATTTGCATCCTTATGATTCATGGTTATTTCTATAACCTGGGTAGAATTGACTGTTGAAACGTTTACATTCTTCTTGAGCTGGTCACTTGTTACGCTGAGTCCGAGATTCTGAACAACAGGAACCATGACAGCATCGGACTTGATGATCTCAGAATAAACATCTGCAAGACCCTGTGCAGCGGTTATTTCTCCGGAGTTGACCGTGGTTTTATTTTTACTGAGGTTATTGACTATCAATGTAGCGCTTGCCTGATATTTAGGTGTAATAAAAAACCTTGAATAAACATAGAACCCTGCACCGAAAATGGCGGCACATAAAAGTATCGGAATAAGATTTTTCTTTAAAATATTGATAATGACGCTAAGGTCAATTTCTCTTTCACCGGTTTTTTCAACTTTTTCTTCCATTTCCCGGAATCACTCCTTTTTATTATAAAACAGCAGCCGATCTTTCAAAAAAATACGGTGATGATGCCACCACCTGAAATAAAATGTCTGCCTATAACTTACCTAATAATTATACATTTTACATCAAAGTTTGTCAACCGTTTTTTTAGGTCGGCTTTGTATTTTTGTCAGCATTAATTACTGGAAACAATATATTACCTGACCTTTTGTACATTTCATAATCAAATTTATTTATCCGAGAAATTTAATCATATTGACAGCCGCAGCCGCACCGTCTGATACAGCCTTTGAGATCTGCAAAAGACCTCCTGTACAGTCACCCGCAGCATAAAGTCCCGGAACAACAGTAGACATTTTCTCATCAACAATGATATTGCTGCCGCTTATGGGCGCACCGACCTTTCTTGCAAGATCAGTACTTCCGGCTGTACCTATTGCTATAAACACACCAGAAACATCAATTTTTTCCCCGTCTTCAAAAACAACAGAATCAACTCTGTCATTTCCCGAGATCGCAGATATCTTTCTTTTATCAACTCTGATCTTTCCTGTCGCTTCAAATGAAGGTTCATGCCCGTTTGTAAGAACAGTGACAGACGATGAAGTATTTGCAAGCGTCATAGCCTCATGAAGTGCATAGCTGCCCGAACCGATAACTGCCGTATCCTTTCCCCTGTAGAAAAAAGCGTCACATACCGCACAGTAGCTAACACCTCTGCCTTCAAAATCTTTAAGTCCGCTTATTGGAGGTGTCTTTCGTGATGCGCCTGTTGCGATCAGAACACAGTCATATATTCTTTTTTCACCGTCTGAGGAATATGCTTCAAATTTCATCTCCATATTTATCTGCAGATCAGTTATCTCTGTATCTATAAAAGCAACGCCGAGACGTTCTGCATTTTTCCGGCTGTCCTCAAGCAGCTGTCTGCCAGATACAGGCTCTGCAAAGCCAAAATAATTTTCTATCTTATCAGCCCTTTGCAATGCGCTCTGATCATTTGAAATTACAGTCACCTGCGTTTTTCCGCTTCTTGCAAGATAAAAAGCAGCTGACAGACCCGCAGGTCCGGCTCCTATTATCAATGTCTGTTTCAAAATTTTCTTCACTCCTCTTCATTAACAAAACGGACATTCCCGAAGCTGCGGGGATGTCCGTTTGAATCAGTAATAATATTAGTCTTAATCACTCTTCTGACCGGTCAGATACTGCGAAGCCGAACCATATGGTACCGGACCGCATGATCCGCATCCGACAGGCGAGTAGATTGTAGGCGGCTCTCCTGTGGGAGCAACATCCTTGGGACCGAATTCAACATCATCAGGAATAGAAGAACCGTTCTCCCAGTACTGACCAGTATAGTCATAATCGCCTGCGGGAGTAAACTCACGCTTGACTTCCTTGCCGTCTTTGAAATAAACCTGTGCGCCCTTAACTGTATAGCAGTTTCCGCCGAGAGCTGTTACCCAGCCGATAGGAACGATCTCATCCCATTCTGCGGATATAGGACCATAGAATTCAACACAGATCTCATCAATACCGTCATTATTGCAGTCATATACATATGTTGCAATATATACGGGATAATCATAGGGGTTCTTGAACTTCATATCAAGGTTGCCGTAGTCAACAGTAGCGTCTGTACCGATAGCGGCATAAGATGAAGGATACTGGTGAGCATGTCTTTCAACGACCTTCATACCTGCTTTAAGTGCAGCAATATAAATCGTTGTAGATGCCTGACAGATACCGCCGCCGTATTGCTGTTCATAACCGCCTGATACAATTGCTGTTGACGGAACATAACCAAGATCGCCTGTTGTTGTATCGCCTGTCATACCATTGAATGAGAATGTCTCGCCTGGCTTTACGACATAGCCGTTACAGGTCTTTATAGCAAGCTGCATATTGTGTACCGATGCAGCAACGTTTGTACAGCTTGTGCAGTGCGAACCGATAAGCTTTGTATTTGCCTTGACCATATCGATTGACTTATTGTAAGTCGTTCTGAGAGCTGTAACGCTGAATGCGCCCTTTTTATCCGCCTTATCAAGGATATTTGTGATCTCATCAGTTACCTTTTTCTGACTGATAAGATAACCGTCAGAACCGCCCTCGTAGGTGAACTTTTCTCTCTGTTCAGGATTAAAGCTCTTTACATGTGCATCCTGGGGCTTTACGTCAAACTTATCTGATACTTTTTCTACAGCCTTGCTGATAGAACTTTTATTGAGTACGGAAGTAACGGTAAAATCTGTAATACCGCCGTTATCCGTTGTAGCAACTGTGGGTTTATCAAGCTCTCCGCGGCTGTAATGATAAGCCTGGATAAGAACGTTAGACAGATTGTTGTCAAAATCAAAATCATTCTGTGTCAATGTTGTATTCTTAGAACCGCAGCTGATCTTGATCTTGATCTCATCTCTGAGTTCTCTTACTCTGCTCTGCATTGCGTCATATGCTTCATTAAGTGTAAGACCTGCGACCTTTACGCCGGAAACAGTAACATTATTGCCGAAAACTATGCTTGCGGTATTGATCGTCTTGATCTCGGCAGTTTCTTCATTGACAATATTCAATGTTTCAAGTGAATCAGCCTCGCCTGATGCAGCGGCGTCCTTTTTATCTGCGGAAACAGCGCTTTCGCTTCCGTTATCCACCTCAGGCTGATTTGTGCCGCTTATAACAAATATTGCGCCCGCTACAGCTAAAGCAATGACAGCTGCGCTGGCAATACCTGCGACTACCGGGAAAATATTTTTCTTCTTTGTTATCTTCTGCTGAGCGATCTTCTTTGCGGGCTTTGCCTTTACGGGAGCAGCAAATACGATCTCATCCTCTTCAGGCTCTTCCGCCTTGGTTTCTTTTTCCTGGGATTCTTCTGCTTTTGCTTCTTCCTTCTTTTCAGGTTCAGCTTTTGCGAAGGTTACTTCCTCAGGTTCAGCTTTTTCAGACACAGCTGCAAAGGTTACTTCCTCGGCTTCAGCATTTTCTGCCTTGACTTCTTCCTTTTTCTCAGCCTCTGTCTTTTCTTCTGCCGGTTTTACCTCCACGGCAGGCTCTGTTTTAAGTACAGCCGTTTCGGGTGCTTCGGCAGGCTCAGTCATGAGAACAGCTGTTTTCTTTTCCTCAGTATTCTCTGTATTGAGTCCGGAAAGAACCGGCTGCCTGTCAGATTTTTTATTGACGGGCTGGCGATTATTTATAGGTTCACGTTTGTTTTTCACAGCCTCTTCCTCTTTCATAATAGTTTTTTACCGTATTATCCTACTTCCGGAATTAACCGGAGCTGACAAGAAGTCTCACCTTTCAAAACACAAGAAAAACAAAAGCGTCCGTACTTTTACCTGAGTCAGACATGAAATATATGCAGCTTCCGACGGCAAACACATATTATCTCTGTTTTTCATTTTTTTAGGGCAGCTTCTTTCTCGCTGATATATATAATACAACATAAAACAACCTTTTGTAAAGTGTTTTTTCATTTTTTACGGCTGAAATATATGCCAAACATTCGATTTGTGATATTTTTTTTTTGTAATTATTCACTACCGTTTTACTATGATTTATCAAGAGCTTCAAAAATCTGTCTGACATAATACAATGGTACATACGCTGCTATTTTATTATATCACTTTTACCGTAACCAAATACATTTAATTTGTTATTTACAGTGAAATTTCGCAAATAATGGTGTATAATATATACAGGCAGATCATAAAGATTATTTTAAATAGTTTTCGACTACAGCAAGGAAGGATACAAATGAAAAAGACACTTGTACTTATAAATTCGACAGCAGGTACCGGAAAAGCGGTCAGCGGAATAATGGAAATTGTAACAAAGATCGCTAAGAAGGGAAATGACCCGATAATTTATCCGATCATACCCGGAACCGGGCTTGTATCGGAGAACATTCTCAAACAGCATGACGGAGAAACGGATCATGTTATATGCAGCGGGGGAGACGGAACACTGAATCATGTTCTGCAGGGTGTTATGATGATGAAAAACAAACCTGTTATCGGTTACATTCCATCAGGCAGCACGAATGATTTTGCAGCAAGTCTCGGACTGACGACAGATTTTTATCAGGCGCTTGATATTGCAGTAAACGGTAAGCCTTTTGCATATGACGCAGGGATAATGAACGGGAAATATTTCAATTATATAGCCGCTTTCGGTGCCTTTTCCGCTGTCAGCTATGCGACAAAGCAGCAGCTTAAAAACATATTCGGTCATGCAGCCTATATTCTTACTGCCGCAGCCGAGCTTCAGCAGAATATCAGCTACAGCTGTCATATGAAGATAGAAGCCGACAGCTTTGAGGAAGAGGACGATTATGTTTTCGGCGCAGTATTCAATTCTCTTTCGGTAGCCGGGATGAAGGTTCCTGTCACCGAAAAAATAAGACTTAACGACGGCAAAATGGAGCTTGTCCTGATCAAAAGCCCGAAAAATTTCCAGGAGCTTCATTTTATCCTCAATGATATGACAAGGGGCAATGTTGACAGTCCGTATATAACATTTCGTCAGATCAAAAATGTAAGATTCATTTCAGACGAAAATACCGCCTGGTCTCTTGACGGAGAGTTCGGCGGTAAAAGCAGTATTGCTGAAATTTCTGTGATCCCTGCCGCAGTTTCAATATGCACTCCCGGCAGCATCATATTATATGAGGATTAAGAAAATCACTTAGCTGAGTTCATCTAACAGATCTTTAAGCTTATTATCATCAGGTTTTTCCCCTGATGCGACCATATTATTCAGCGCTCCGCTTTTTTCGATTTTTTGAATAAAATCATTGCTTATCGTTTCGGGGCGGATATGAGAATATTCCGCCTGCTCACTGACTGCTGCAAAAAGCGGATCCTGAGCTATTGCAAGGTATTCGGAAACATCCACGGACGGGATTGTCCCCATGGCATAATACATACCTATCTGTGAACGGGGACGGCTTATATAATATGCAAACAATTGTGAGGTAAACGGGTATTTTGATTTCGGATCTATACCGACTATCTCAAATCCCGAAAACGAATGCATTGGTACAGATTCTTTTTCTATCATTACAGAGGGCAGCGGTGCTATGCCCGTATTATCCTCCCCGATAGCTTTTTTAACGACGTCTATCTGATCAGCGGTAATGATCGCAGCGCATATTTTCCCGCTTTTCAGACCGTTTTGCAGTGCATTGATATCTCCGCTTCCCATAAGTCCATTGCCCTCATATCCTGCAAGGGCGCATATCGTATGTGCTGCGGAAAGACCCTCATCGGTATTGTATCCTATTACCTGAGATTTGCCGTCAAATACAGGCTCACAGCCCGCAGCAAGGAATATCTCTGCGCTGAAATACGGATCGCTGAGCTGGTAAAAAAAGCTTTTTCTGGCGGCGGAGGCTTTTTTTATCATTTCTTCAAGCTGAAATATTTCATCATCGGAATAAAAGCGCCTATCATATACCATGATATCGCCCTTACAGGATGACATCGGAAATCCGTATTGTTTTTCCCTGTAATTACAAGCCCTGATGCTTTCGTTTGAATCGGAATGTAATGAAAAGCTTTTAAGCTTGTCGTTTATCTTTGCGAGCTTTCCTTCCGTGACCAGAGTGTTAAGAGAATTATCGCTGAAAAAGAATATATCAGTTTTTTTCGGGTCGTTATCGGGGACAATATTTATTTCAATATGGTATTTATCATCGGCAGCATAGATCCATTTGAATTCCCCTGCCATTCTTTTATATTCATTTATCTGATCCTGGCGGCAGCTGAGAGTTATTTCAATTCTTTTGTTTGCCGCCTCACTTGCGGCAGCCTCAATAATTGCGCTTTGCAGCGGTTCTCTTTCCGGATCACCGTCAGCATTATCTGCCGCCTTATTGAATATTTCCCAGCTTTTCAGCATACTGCTGAGATATTCACGGTTTGACATTTCGTTTTCAATGGGATCAGGCGCAGCTGCATCATCCGCTGCGTTATTACCGATAGAACATCCGCAAAACAGACACAGAACTGCTGATATAAGGCACATGATTTTTTTCATTTACTGTATTTCCCACCCTTTTTCATACTGCTATAAAAACCTGATACCGCAAACCACATAAGGTCATATCTGAAACTATTTTCAGAGATCGGGGCGTGGAGCAAAGCCCCACGGATCCTCACTTTTATATTCCGCTGTGAATGTCCGGAATGGTTTTTAAAGGTTGACATAAGAGCATAGCGAAAGTATCAGATCGAAGAAAGCTCAAACTCATTGAGCTTTTTTCTGAAATATTTCTGAATAACTATTGCGTTTCCGTCAGTCGGATCTTCAATAGTATCGCCAGTGCTGTATATTTTTATAAGAGAAGGTTCACCTGAACTGTATACGATACCGTATAGTGTGGAAATGCCGTTACCGGTTCCGTTTTCCTCTGTCTGGAATTCCATATCTGCATCTATAAGGTTTAAGACCTCACAAAGATTTGAAATATCCTTTTCCTTTATAAAATCAGTTCCGCTGAGTTCATCTTTCTTTTTCAGGACCTTTGAGAAGGCTTCCTCGGGAGTTAAAACTGTGGTATTTCCTGTAAGCGTGTAATTAAACTTTTCACCCGTATTATCTATTAAGCATCCGCTGACATTTGCGTCAAGAGAAATGTTTAAATTATAGGTAAAAAACAGATAATCCTGATCTACCGTATTAGTTTGACCGGAAGCAGCGGCAGATGACTTATTTCCTCCGGGATTATCGGAAATCTGTTTTTTCAGATCATTTTTGGTAATATTCAGCATCAAAGCAAATACTATAGCAGCAATGATCAATGCAGTAGTTCCAAACATCAATTTTTTCATACCACTCATAATTGACCCTCTCTTTCATAAGAAAAAATGCGGAGTATACTTATATATAATATATTAGCAGATTTGATCCGTCTTGTCAAAATGTACATCAAGCTGATTGAAGGGAATTTCGATCCCGGCTTTGTCAAGCGCTTCTTTGACCCCTTCTCTGACCTTGTAAATGACCGGCCAGTAATTCTGCGCTTCACACCATACATAGAGTATCATATCAACGCTGCTGTCACCGAAACGGTCAACTATTATCTTATTATCCTTATCCTGCAATACTCCTTCAACGGCTGCAACATGATCCATAATGACCTTCCGTGCCTTTGGAATATCCTGTCCGTATGAAAGCGCTATTGGTATTTCCAGCCTTCTTACTTTCAGATTGAAATGATTTATGACATTATTTGATGCTATTCTTGAATTAGGGATAAGCACTTCCTTATAGTCATATGTACGCAGGGTCGTATACATCATGTCTATTTTCATTACCTCGCCGATAATTCCGTCAGTTTCGATAAAATCTCCTGTTTTGAATTTGCGGTTGAGAATTATAAGCGTACCGCTGGCAACATTTGAAAGACTGTCCTTTAGTGCAAGGCCTATCGTTACAACAGCAGCTCCGAGAGTTGCAAGGAGTGTGGATACATCGAATCTCAATGCAGCAAGTATGCATATGCTCAGACATATCCATAGCAGGGTTTTTGTGACCGAGGTAATGAAGCTGATTATCGTATGATCCGCCTTGCTTTTTGACAGTGCCTTTGAAATAATATGTATAAGCAGACGTATCAGCCAGTAGCCTGCAATAAAAAGGATTATCGCTGAAATAAGATTAGGCAGATAGCCTATGCACCATTCGGTAAAACCGTTGAACCATTTCTGGAAACGGTCTATATTTTCCTGTACATCCCCTTCAATTATAATACTGTCAAGCAATGTATAATCCATATCCGACCTCCCTGTGTAAACGGCGTCAATAATATTACTTTGTCATCGTGAGCGAAAGCGAAGTATATTCATAAGATGCAGAATAAGTGAAAAGCTTCCTGTCGCTGCGCTCCTCATAATGACATCAGTAAAAAATATTTGTCTCTTACTATAATTATTGTCATTCTGAACAAGGTTAACGGTTCAGAATGACAATAGGGCATCTCTAAAAACT
>DEHG01000073.1:13039-17270 GCA_002351795.1 Ruminococcaceae bacterium UBA2806
GGTTTTTAGAGGTTGCCAATATATTTTTTATGTGAAATAATTATTCGATTCTTCTGTAATATGTAAGATTAGTAAATATCAACGTCTCACATGACGGAGTGGGGGAGGAGGTGAATTCTCCGGGTATCTCGCTGCCGTCACGCATATAGATAACGCCCCTGCCGACAGGTTCGCCGTCGCTGAACATTCCCGTAAATCTGTGGTCAAAGTACAGAATAGTTCCGTGACCCTCAGGCTTTTCATTCCTGACCTGACCTGTGTAAATACCGCCGCAGTATGAAAGCCCGACCGCATATTCAGGCGCATGAATGAATTCGTTATATTCAGTTTCGTCAAGCTCGCTGCACTCGGGAAGATCCTCCAGATCCTTATAGAATACACTCATTGATTTTTCGGGCTTTCCGTTTTTGAAAATGCCTTCAAATACCTTTTCGCATGAACCGTCAAAGCTGCATCCCATACCGCTGCGCTGACCGTCCTTTACATTGCCGTAGTAAAGAATGGATCCGCTTTCATTGTATTCGCACATATATATAAGCTCATCGTCTTCATACAGGCATTTTCTTGTAATATGACCGTTTGTGATCTCGTTTATCCTGCCTTCACGCATACCTTCTTTGAAGCAGCCTGCATATTTCGGCTTTCCGTTTTCAAAGAGAAGTCCGCATCCGCTGTAAAGATCATTTTCCCACATACCAGAATAAACTGTTTCACCGGAATTGAATTCCGTACCGAAGCCGCTTGCGCTGCCGTTTTTGAAGCTGCCTGAATAAATAAGCTCGCCGCTGCTGAAAAGCTTGCCCTGACCTTCAAATACACCGTATGCAAATTCGCCCTCATATTGCTTTTCGCCGCCGGAATATGCAGTGCCCTTGCCGCTGCGCTCCATATCCGTCCATTCTCCGCAGTAAAGCAATTCACCGTCAGCGGAATATTCGTTTACTATGCCTGAGGTTTCGCCTTTATTAAAGCAGCCCTCGATATATCTGCCGCCCCTGTAATAAAGTCTGCCGGGACCGTCATACAGATCATTTTTAAAGCTGCCGACATATATCAGTTTTCCGTCCTTATCGGTAAGGGTACATTCACCGTTTGCCCTGCCCGACATAAAGCTTCCTTTTAATACGCAGCCGTCACTCAGATACAGGATACCCTCGCCGCAGTATTCGCCCTGTTCCCAGCTGCCCTTATACTGTACAGAGCCGTCGGGATAATATGAAACGCCCTCGCCCTGACGCATTCCATCGGAAAAGCCGCCGGCATAAAGCATATTGCCCTCACTGTCAAACTGAGTGCCCCTGCCTAAAAATTCACCGTCAAGATATTTTCCGACGAAGAAAAGATCGTTTTCCTCAGAATAGGTAATACCTGCGCCGCTGCGCTTTCCGTCATTTGTTTTTCCTACATATATAAGTCTGCCGTCCCTGTCAAAGCTTGCTCCGACAGACACAGGCTTATTATCCTGCCATTTTCCGACAAAAACACCGCCGTCAGCCGAGGAATATGCTGTGCCAAGACCTTCTCTTTTATTTTCCTTCCATGTTCCGACATAGCAGAGCTTTCCGGATTTGAAATAATACACGCCGAAGCCGTCGCGCATATCATTCCTGTAGCTGCCCTCATATGCTGTTTTTCCGTCAAACATTGCAGTGCGTCCGCTGCCGCTGCGGATATCTCCGTTCGTTTCACCGAAGTAGAAATACTGTTTTCCGCCCGATTCGATAATGAGCTTGTCCATACCCTCATACGGACACTGACCGTAAAATGCACATCCGGGGCCTTCGGCAGTATTGAAGCCGGCTTCCTCACCTGTGCTGCTGTCCTCATAGAGGGCGGGAGTATCTGCGGTAAAGGAAAAATCACGGATGACAGGCTCGGTCTTATGCATCTGGAGAGGTGCATTTTCCACAGCGGGGAGGAATGTTTCCTCAGGTTCAATTTTGCTGTTTTTAATCTGTCCGATATTATTTTGTATCAGACTTATAATATTATCATGACTTTCGTTATTATCAAGGGGTTCCGTATCCTCAGCACCGTTTTCATCGGGTATGATCTCAGTCTGTCCGGCTTCGTCAATAATATCCTCAACGGTGGTTTCATCATTTTCGGATACATATACCGTAAATTCCTCGGGAAGTCCGGGAATTATCTCATGCATAACGGATAAGCTTTCTTCGGGCATATCCTCGCTTTTTTCCGTTGACAGAGCAGTGACATTTATATCGAAGCCCGGTTCAATAAGTTCATCGTCATTTTCAGGCTCCTGAGGTTCTTCAAGAATTTTTTTCAAAGCTTTTTCTCTTATTTCAGCTTCTTCATCATTGCAGAAATAGAATGTTCCGCTGCTTGTTTTACAGAGAAGAGGAGGTTCCCCGACAAGCTCGTTCAGCTTTTCGGTCAGTTCCTTATCAAGGCTTGTTTCAAACGGATAAAGAATTTCTGTTTCTTTTCCCTTGCGGCATAAAACGGCAGGTCTGTCATCATCAGAGGTGGGGGAGTAGACCACATCCGGTATATTGCCGTCATTTGTCAGAAAATATTCGGAGTAAAGCCAGTTATGCTTCATATCATAGTATGAACGCTTGAACACTCTGCGGTCATTGTCAAGGGATTCGACAAAATAGCTGTTTTCCTTGATTGTGACCCTTTCGCAAAGGCGGCTGCCGATAAGTTTTTTCCATTTCAGCGGTTTGCCCTTTTCGATAGTATAGGCTGCCCGGATGATCTCACCCGATATATTAAAGGTACTTCTGTTTTTTTGTTTGATACCAGTTTCAAAGTATTTTTTTCTTATGCTGCAAAGAACGTCGCCCTCATCGGCAAGCTCTGCGGCTGTATGGTATACACCGTAATAGATCATATTCTTATCCGCTTTGCGGATCAAAGTATATTCCATAATATTTCCTTTCCCCGGCGGACTGCCGGCGGTATGTTATTTCAAACCTATTATATCATACACCATACGACAAATTTTTTCAAGCGCAGAGCCGGTACTACTCACATATCTTTGAATTTTTTTTGAGTATTTATAAAAATCAGCCCGGATGAGGGTGATCTCATCCGGGGAAATTATAGTAACCTTATTAATGATGTTTAG
Organism: Ruminococcaceae bacterium UBA2806; assembly: GCA_002351795.1. GTDB lineage: Bacteria > Bacillota > Clostridia > Oscillospirales > Acutalibacteraceae > UBA1213. The sequence continues at coordinate 16,137 of DEHG01000073.1, forward strand.
TTATGTAACTGTTATCTTGCATTTGGCTTCCTTGCCGTTGCAGGTTTTTGCGGTGATATATGCTGTGCCCTTCTTTACAGCCTTGAATGTAGCGTTATCAAGAGTCTTGAGCATTTTTACAACGCTGCTGTCGCTTGATCTGAACACGCATTTTCCGCAGCCGAATCCATCGGGAAGCGTAAAGCTGAGACTGCCTTTCTGTCCGACTTTCAGCGTCATTTCTGTCTGAGTTACAGAAACACTTGTCGGGGCGTTTTTAATATTGTTTTCATACTGTTTTACCTCCCGCAGGACTTGTTTTTTTTACGGAATATGCCTGCATTATTCCGTTGATGGATTAATGTATTGATATGCAAATTATCATGCAATAATATCCTGTCCGGATCAGCAGGTCAGACCTGCCCTTGCCTCAAACTCGGCAACAGTCATGTTTTCAAGCTCCGCCGCCTGCATTATAGTGATGATTCCCTTTTTAACCATTTCAATAAGCGTGGATAGTCTGCCTTCTGTTTTACCCTCGGCTCTGCCCTCAGCTCTGCCCTCAGCTCTGCCCTCGGCTCTGCCTTTTTCTTCGTGCTGCTTCATTAACGCTATTTCATACTGCTCACGTATTGCCTGTTCATCAAATAATTCGGACATCATACTTGTCGCCTCCTGTCTGTGTTTGTCGAGAAAATGTATAAGATATCCCTTTTCAAAACATATTCTGATAGTCTCTTTTATACATTCGATCTTATTGCTGTGTATTTTTCTTTGTTCGTCATATACCTTGCAAAAGCCTATATACTGCCCATGAAGAGTATCCTTACACGGCTGTCTCAGAACACTGAGCCTCAGATCAAGCGGAGAATCGCCGCCAAAATATGTTTTGCTGAATGAAACTTCATCGGCAACTTCCCTGCTGCCGGTATAAACAACGTAAAACTCCGGCTTGGGAAGGATGATCCTCTTTTCGAGATGCTCGCTTTGCTGAGTTTCTTTGAGATATCTTCTGTATGTCTCAACAATATATATAAGCATCCTGAGTGTAAGGTTTTCAGTCCATTTGCTTTGCGCTTCAACAAGAATAACAAACCTGGCTTTGTCTCCTGATCTGACAATAAAGCCGAGATCATTATAAACATCGTTTACAAG